>JAAYXM010000105.1 GCA_012515925.1 Clostridiales bacterium | reverse complement strand
CCCATAAAAACCCGTGACAGCGCATTCTCGCGGTTGTGTTTCATAAAAAAATCGGTGGACGGCGGGTTACTGACCGGAACCGCTTTAATGGAACACGGATATGAGAATATCGAAGCCGTGTTTTCGCTGAACAACCTGAAAGAATGGAAGGGCTATTGCTCCGCGACGGTGTTGGATCTGGCGGACGCGATAAGAACCGCGAACAGGCTTGAATTACAGTTTTGCGCGCACTGCGTGGGAAGCCTCGCGGCAAAGATGTTAATCGAGGCGTATAAGCTCGCGGATGACGGGCGGGAAATAAAAAACAGGCGGCACGCTATAATCCACGCGGATTTTCTTGACAATGAAATACTCGGCCAAATAAAAGAGCTCGGGGTTACGCTGCTTTTTCAGCCCGCGTGGCACTATATGGACGCGCAAAGCCTGCCTTTGGTTTTAAGCCGCGCGGAAACTGACAGGTTTATGCCCTACAGGGATATCCTGAAAAGCGGCGTTCGCGCGGCGGCGGGCAGCGACCATATGGTCAAGCTTGACGCGAACAAATCCGTCAACCCCTATAATCCGTTTTTGGGATTATATAATATGGTCACCTGCCGTGGCCGTGACGGAAAGGTGTACGGGGAGAGTCAAAAAACAGACCGCGTCGAAGCGCTTCTCTGCTACACCCGTTACGCGGCCTACGCGACCTTCGACGAAGACACGCTCGGAAGCCTCGAGACGGGAAAATCCGCGGATTTTTTAGTTTTAAACAAGGATTACTTTACATGCCCGGAGCATGAAATCAAGGATTTGTCTCCGGTTATGACCGTCGTTGACGGAAAAATCGCCGCGCAAGCGCTGCGGTAAGGAGTTTTTTATGTTTGAAGAGCTTACGAAACAACAGGAGGAATACGTATTAGACTCAATCGGCGAGCTTGAGGAGCTGATTGAGCGTCTATGCGGGATTCCCGCCCCGTCAACCCGCGAGGAAAAACGCGCGGAGTTTTGCATGCAATGGCTGAAGCGGCACGGCGCAGAAGGGGTCTATATCGATTCGGCGCAAAACGCGGTATACCCGGTATGCGGAGAAAACCGGGATGCCGTCGTGTTTTTGGCGCATTCCGATACCGTTTTCCCCGACCTTGCGCCGATGCCGTTTAATAAAGACGAAAAGCGCATGTACGCGCCGGGCGTCGGTGACAATACTGCAAGCGTCGCGATAATGCTTATGGTTATAAAGTATATTCTGCAAAACAATGTATCGTTTGAAAACGACGCTTTGTTTGTGGTGAATTCCTGCGAAGAGGGGCTCGGCAATCTAAGAGGCGTGCGCGAAATAGCGGGCAGATACAAGGACAGGATATCAAAGGTTATCGCCTTTGACGGGGGACTCGGGATATCGGACAGGTGCGTAGGGTCCCACAGGTATAGGGTGAAGATTACAGCCGAGGGCGGGCATTCCTATAACGATTTCGGACGCGATAACGCCATCGTTCTCATGTCCGGGTTTATAAGGGAGCTCAACAGGAAAAAAATCCCGCGCAAAGGCACCACGTATAATATCGGGTCGATATGCGGCGGCACATCGGTAAACACAATACCTCAAAGCTGCGAGATATTATACGAATACCGCTCGGACGATAAGGAGTGCCTCGGGGAAATGGAGGCGTTCTTCAAAAGCGCCGTTTACAAAGCCCGGGAAAACGGGACGAGAATCGAATACGAGCTTATTGGAGAACGGCCGTGCATGGGAGACGTCGATGAACAAAAGCAGGAGGAGCTAAAGAATAAGTGTATTGAAACCGTATCTTGTTTTGATAAAAAACCGGTCAGAATAAGCGCGGCTTCAACCGACTGCAATATCCCTCTTTCGATGGGCATACCCGCCGTGTGCGTCGGATTGTACGAAGGGGGAGGGGCGCATACGCGAGAGGAATGGATAGAGCGGGATAGCCTGCCGACGGGCATGAGGATAGCGATGAAGCTGATATTCGGTTTATTAAACGGGAAATAATAAACTGTTTCCGCTATGCACAAAAAGCGAAAACCTCGTAAAAGAAACATCCGGGCGCTGCGGTGAAAGCAGCGCCCTGTTTCAGGTCACACAACAATTGCCGCTTGACATTGTAACGCAATTTGCGTTACAATGTATGCGAGGGGTGAATCACATGAAAAAATGTGCGACTTTGAATTTGCGCATCAATCCCGTAATAAAACAGCAGGCGGAAGATGTGTTAAAACAGCTTGGTATTCCCATGTCTACCGCGATAGATATGTATCTGCGTCAGATAAGCCTTACGGGGGGCATTCCGTTTGCTATGTCCCTGCCAAAAGCGCCCGCTGCATTTAATACGGACAAAATGACTCCGGATGAACTTCACGCGGCATTAAAGGCGGGGTATGATGATTATGAGGGCGGAAATGTTAAAGATGCTTCTTCTGCTTTTGCCGATTTCCGGGATAGACACAAATGAAGAAGTACTCTATTAAGATTACCGGAAAAGCATTGGACGATATGGAAGCGATTTACGATTATATCGCTTCCAATCTGCAATCACCCGATACGGCAATTGGACAATATGACCGCATTGCTGACGCAATCGAATCCCTTGATACTTTTCCCCAGCGGTGCAAACTGTTCGATTTCGAACCGGAGCACAGTTGTGGCATGCGACAGTTGTTAGTGGACAACTACTCTGTTGTTTATATAGTCGGTGAGACCGAAGTTATCGTTTTGAGAGTGCTTTACAGTTCTTCGGACATCAACGACAGACTGCGTGAAGGATGAAAACAACGATTTTCGGAGCATGTATAGCGGCAATACGAAATAAGTGTTTTTACATTCGGGTTTACATAAAAACCGGGCGCTGCGGTGAAAGCAGCGCCCGGTTTTTATATAAGGTATTTTTCGTTCAGGTTATTTTCCGTGAGGTCCTCGATTGTGATACCCTCGAGGTAGCCGTTTATCAGACGGTCAAGCTCAACCCAGAGCGGAAGTGTTTTGCAGTAGTCCGACCGGTCGCATTTCTGCCCGCCGGGTTCAAGACAGGCCACGGGCACAAGCGCCCCCTCGGTCAGCTTAAGAATACCGCCCACGGTATACTCCTTCGGGTGGCGGTTTAACCTGTATCCGCCGCTTTTACCCTGCAGCGAATCCACAAACCCCGCCTTTGAAAGAATAACCATAATGCTTTCGAGGTACTTGCGCGAAATATTCTGACGTTCGGCGATATCCTTGAGCGGGATATAAGCCCCCGTGTTGTGCTCGGTCAGATCAACCATAACGCGCAGGGCATACCTGCCTTTGGTTGAGACCATCATAAATATCACCTCCGGGTATCGGGTGTGTTATACGCCTTATAAATCATACTTTGCGGGCACGAATTTATCGGAGCTTATTACAGAAAGCATTTGCTCCGTAAACGCCTGCTCATCGTCGGGTATCGAGTCAAGCTGCTCGCGCATTATGTCAAGATACGGATATTCCTTTTCCTTGACCGCGATTTCCTTATTGTCTATTGCTTTCCCGATTTCGCCGATTGCCGCGTAAGCCGCGGCCTTTGCGCGCAGAAACGGTGTTTTTTCCTTCAGGATTTCCCTTGATATTCTTAAAACCACTTCGGGATTTAACACATATGCCTGCGGGTCGAGCGCGCTGTCGGATTCGCATAGCCAGTCTCTCAGGTCATTCGCTTTGCTTTTTTTCTTCGCGATGTTCATCAGGCGGCAGTCGTAAATAAGCTGCTCCATGGAGACGGTAGGCGCCATACCGCCCAAAAGCTTTATGTTCTGAACGGATTCGTTGCTCCACAAATCCGCGACACATGCGGCGATATTGCCGATTGAGCTCAAATGCGCGCACGCGCTGGACTTGCCCTCCATCGATATCGGTATGCCCGTTATCGCCTTAACGTATACTCCCTCATAGCCGCAGTCCTTATGAGGACCGACGGCCCCCGCTTCGACCGCGGCGAGGCTCCTGACGCTTGAAACAACCCTTATGACCGCCGAGAAAACCTTCGGTATAAACCCTCTGTCGGCGAGCACCATCGCGGTGTTAGCGAAGCCGCAGGCGGTATCGCCGGAGGGTATGGAGCCGGTGGAACCGGCAATCTCCGTTATCCGCGTCCAGAGCTTGTGCATATCCTTTACACCGAGCACGCCAAGGGCGAACATCGCCTTGTCAAGCTCGCAGTACATCAGCGCGTCGTCGTGTATGTCCTTGCCGCCGATTGACTCTATCGCGAGAAGCTCCGCGCCGGCTTTTGCGGAGCCCTCGAAAACATCCATGATTTTGTCCCAGTGACTCCCGTGCCACATGTGCGGGGATTCCTTGTCCTCCCTAATGTCCACGGGCGTTGCGCGCAGAGCGCTTTTTACGCCGTTAGTCTCGTATTTATACATGGCTTCCCTGACGGTTTTTATAATCTCAATACCCCAGTCCGGGTTATATGTAGCGGCGGGCAGAAGCTCCACCTCGACGATATACGCGGGTACGCTGAGGTCCACGGCGCGTTTCGCGGCGTCTTCCGTCATCTGCCTGTACTGCTCTAGTACCTCGGGCATGCTCTCTTTCGTAATCAGCATCGGCGGCAGCGTGAAATTAAGCTCGGGGTACACATCGCCGTTTCCGATTACGATGCCGTTTTTCGTCGTCACCGGGTTTTTCGATTTACCGTAAATAAAGCTGTTTAAATCGTTGTGAGCCAATTCGGTAAAAGTCTTCATGGATAAACACCTTTCGTCTTATATTTAACTGACGGCGCGGAGCGCGCTGTCAGCCGCATACGCGTTAATCGGCAAACAGCGGGGTAGAGAGATACCTTTCGCCGGTATCGGGCAGAATAACCACAATGGTTTTCCCTTTGTTTTCGGGGCGCTTCGCAAGCGTTAAAGCGGCGAATGCCGCCGCGCCCGAGGATATTCCCACAAGCAGCCCGTCCGTCCTGCCGAGCTCCTTGCCGGTTTTGAAAGCCTCTTCGTTTTTTACGGTGATTATCTCGTTATATATCTTTGTATTGAGCACGTCGGGTACAAAGCCCGCGCCTATACCCTGAATCCTGTGCGAACCCGACGTCCCTTTCGAGAGCACGGGGGAGTCCTCAGGCTCGACGGCCACGATTTTTAAATCCGGCTTTTTCGATTTAAGGTATTCGCCGGTGCCCGTAATCGTGCCGCCGGTACCGACTCCGGCCACGAATATATCAATATTGCCGTCCGTGTCCTCCCAGATTTCGGGTCCGGTCGTCGCGCGGTGCGTCGCGGGGTTTGCGGGGTTAACGAACTGTCCGGGGATAAAGCTTCCCGGAGTGCTTTTCGCAATCTCTTCCGCTTTCTCAATCGCGCCCCTCATACCTTTTGTGCCGTCGGTCAGGACTACCTTCGCTCCGAACGCCTTCATAAGGTTTATCCGTTCGACCGACATCGTTTCGGGCATCGTTATGATTATTTCGTACCCGCGCGCCGCGGCAACCATGGAAAGGCCGATTCCGGTATTCCCGCTGGTGGGCTCGATAATAACCGAGCCCTTTCGCAGCAGTCCCTTCTCCTCTGCGTCATCTATCATTGCCTTCGCGATTCTGTCCTTTACGCTTCCGGCGGGGTTAAAGTACTCAAGCTTCGCGAGTATCGAGGCATTAAGATTGTTCGTTTTTTCGAAGTTATTGAGTCTGAGCAGCGGGGTTTTCCCGACTAACTCGTCTATTGATGAATATATTCTTGACATAGCCCTATCTCCATATCATAAACTAAATTGCCTTGAAAGCGTTTTCAAGGTCGGCGATTATATCGTCGATATGCTCCGTGCCTATCGACAGGCGTACTGTAGTAGGCTTGATTTTCGCGCTCAGCAGCTCCTCCGCCGTAAGCTGGGAATGAGTTGTTGAAGCCGGGTGGATAACAAGGGATTTCACGTCCGCCACGTTAGCGAGCAGCGAGAAAAGCCCGAGTGATTCGGTAAACTTCTTTGCCTGTTTTTCGCTACCCTTGATTTCAAACGTGAAAATCGAACCCGCCCCGTTCGGGTAGTATCTGCTGTAAAGCTCTTTAACTTTACCCGTCTCAACCGAAGGATGGTTTATCTTTTCGACTTTGGGATGGTTTTTTAGATACTCCACAACCTTAAGGGCGTTTGAGACATGCCTTTCCACACGCAGGGACAAAGTCTCCAGTCCCTGCAGCATCAGGAATGAATTAAACGGGCTTATCGCGGCGCCGGTATCCCTGAGCAGAGTGGTGCGGGCTTTAATAATGTAAGCCAGGTTTCCGACGGCTTCGGAAAACACTATGCCGTGATACGACGGGTTGGGTGCCGTAATCCCCGGGAATTTGTCGTTTTGCGTCCAGTCGAAGTTTCCGCCGTCAACTATAACGCCGCCCAGTACCGTTCCGTGCCCGCCGATGAACTTCGTCGCGGAGTGAACGACGATGTCCGCGCCGTGTTCAATCGGTCTGAACAGGTACGGCGTTGCGAACGTATTGTCGACTATGACCGGTATCCCGTTTGCGTGGGCGATTTCGGATACGGCCTCAAGGTCGATGATATCCGAGTTGGGGTTGCCGAGGGATTCGAGAAATAACGCCTTTGTATTCGGCCTTATGGCGCGTCTGAAGTTTTCGGGGTCGCTTCCGTCCACAAACGCGGTCTCTATCCCGAACTCCCTGAATGTGTTGGCGAACAGGTTATATGTCCCGCCGTAGATTGTTTCGGAGGAAACAATATGGTCGCCGGCGCCCGCTATGTTATATATAGCATAAGTAATAGCCGAGGAGCCTGACGCGGTGGCGAGCGCGCCCACGCCGCCCTCTAAGGCCGCGATGCGCTTTTCAAACACATCGGAGGTCGGGTTCATAAGTCTTGTATAGATATTGCCGACGTCGCGCAGCGCGAACAGGTCCGCCGCGTGGTCTGAATCGTTGAAAACATAGGAGGTTGTAGCGTAAATAGGTACGGCTCTCGCGTTTGTGGCGCGGTCCGGGCTATCCTGCCCGGCATGAACCTGCAGTGTTTCGAATTTATAGTTTTTATTCATTTTAATCACCTTTCGTTTCAATATTTAATGTACAGCAACACGGTTTGAGACAACACAAACAACCGCACATTCGACCGAAACGAAAGTTGGCTCTGATCATCTTCAGTATAAAATTCCTCATAATTAAATTCCCACCTCTCCGGTAGATTGATAGACATTTTAGCATGTAATTCCTATCAAGTCAATAGGGAAT
>JAAYXM010000104.1 GCA_012515925.1 Clostridiales bacterium | reverse complement strand
TTCAAGACTCGCAAAGCTTTCCGAGCCG
The DNA here is from genome assembly GCA_012515925.1 of Clostridiales bacterium. GTDB lineage: Bacteria > Bacillota > Clostridia > Oscillospirales > JAAYXM01 > JAAYXM01. The sequence goes on along the minus strand of JAAYXM010000104.1, from coordinate 5,428 downwards.
CTTTATATGAGGCTGACCGCGCTGTCGGAGGCCGCGGCGGCGGCAAAGCAGATTACTGACAGCCTCAAAGCCGCAAAGGCGCACCGCGAGCGGGTGTTTACCGCTCTAAACGAGCTTCGCATGACAATCGATGAAATCGAGCTGATAATGAGCAAAAAGCACTGGGATATCCCGACCTACGTGGATATACTGTACAGCGTGTAATGCAATAAGAGTTGAACCCCGACAGGGTTCAACTCTTATTTGAATACCAAAAAGACAGGCTGAAAAGCCTGTCTTTTTGAAACAAATAATAGGAGGGGGAGTAAAGAACAAACTACGCATCTGCTATCTACGGTTATAATTCTACAATATAAATATTAATAAATATAGCTATAAATATTAAAAAATTATTAAATATCGAGTTTTTTCGATTTATTTTACTCCGAACTTAAATAACGTGGTGTAATCATAGACCTCGCCGCGCCGCAGAATCGGCTGGGGCAGGGTTTTATACTTCAGGGCGTTTGGCGGGAAGTTCGTTTCAAGACAGAACCCGCCCCGCGATTTATAGTACACACCGCCCTTGCCGGAAACCCTGTGTTTATCGAGGTGATTTCCGGTATACAGCAGGATTGCGGGGGAATTGGTGTATACATCCATAGCGCGGCCGGAGACTTCCTCGTAAACTCCCGCCGCATGGGTTAAATCGCCTCCCGCGGCGTCGAGCATGTAATTATGGTCATAACCGCCCGCAATTTTCAGCTGTTTAAAGTCCGAATCAATGTCCCGTCCGATTTTTTTCGGGTTGCGAAAATCCATTTCCGGTTCGACAGACCGGATTTCGCCGTAAACCATGCCCGCATCGTTAAGCGGCGTATACTTATCTGAAAAAATCATAAGCTCGTGGTCCGTTATGCTACCGGAATCGTGGCCGTTAAGATTGAAATAAGCGTGGTTTATAAGGTTAATCACGGTGTCCGAGTCACAGGTAGCGATAAACCGGAGCGAGAGCGCGTTTTCATCGGTCAGCGTGTATAAAACCGTGAGGGCAACCTCGCCCGGGAACCCGTCCTCGCCGTCGGGCAAAACGCATGACAGCTCCAGAGTGTTTTGGTTCAGGAGGGCTGCGGCAAAAAGCCTGGTGTCGAGCCCGGTCTCGCCGCCGTGCAGCATATGCCTGCCTTCATAGTTCGGCTTAAGATTATATTCCCTGCCGTTTAACTCGAAACGCGCGTCCTCGATTCTGTTTGCGACCCGTCCGACACACACGCCGTGATATGCGCCTTTGGTGAGATATTTTTCGGCCGAGTCATAGCCAAGCACGACGTCGGCAAAGCTCCCGCCCCGGTCGGGCACCGTAATCGAAACAATCGCGGCGCCGATGTTGGTAATACCCACAATCATGCCGTTCTTGTTCTTAAGCTCAAACAGGTCCGCGCTTCGACCGTCCGGCAGTCTTCCGAAGTCTTTTCGGCAAATACTCATAGATTTCTCCCCTTCCGAAGATTTGCGAAAAAATCACTCAATAGCCCGGCGCATTCCGGCTCTGATACTCCGCCGGTCACGCGAGGCTTATGGTTAAACGGCAAATCAAACAGGTTGACGACGCTTCCGCAGGCGCCCGCCTTAGGGTCGAACGCGCCGAAATATACGTTTTCGATACGCGCGTTTATCATTGCCCCCGCGCACATCGGGCAGGGCTCGAGCGTAACATATAAATCACAGCCGCAAAGCCGCCAGCCGCCGAGAGTTTTGCACGCGTCACGGATTGCGATGAGCTCCGCGTGGTTTAAGGCGTTTTTTCCCGTCTCGCGGAGGTTGAACCCGCGCCCGACTATCTTGTTTTCGCGTACAATGACGCAGCCCACGGGCGCCTCTTCAAGCTGTGCCGCGCGACGCGCGAGCTTGATTGCTTCGTTCATATATGCCTCATGTGTCACGGCGTAAAACCCCTTTAGTTTTTCTGGCTGTGCATGGGCGCGGGAATCCTGCCCTTTCGGGATATGAATTTAAGCGGCGAGCGGGTATTTACCGCCATTACCGGCGCGCTGCCCAGCAGCCCGCCGTAGTTTACGCGGTCCCCGACCTTTTTCCCGTACGCGGGAATAATACGCACCGCGGTTGTTTTATTGTTTACGACCCCGATTGAAATCTCGTCCGCGATTATGGCGGAAATTATCTCGGACGGAGTATCGCCGGGTATGGCAATCATGTCAAGCCCCACAGAGCAGACGGAGGTCATTGCCTCGAGCTTGTCAAAGGATATATACTGATTTGAGGCCGCCGCGATCATGCCCGCGTCCTCGCTGACGGGGATAAACGCGCCGGAAAGTCCTCCCACATGCGCGGCAGCCATAATGCCGCCTTTCTTCACCGCGTCGTTGAGCAGGGCGAGCGCCGCCGTCGTGCCGTGCGCGCCGACGGATTCAAGCCCCATTTCCTGCAGTATATCCGCGACCGAATCCCCGACCGCGGGCGTGGGCGCGAGGGAAAGGTCAACTATCCCAAACGGCACGTTGAGGCGTTTTGATGCCTCGCCCGCCACAAGCTGACCCATGCGCGTGATTTTAAACGCGCATTTTTTTATTATCTCGGCGAGCTCTGCGAGGTCGCAATCACCCGCGCGCTTAACCGCGTTATGTACGACGCCCGGGCCAGAAACGCCCACGTTGATTACACACTCGCCCTCGCCTACGCCGTGGAACGCCCCGGCCATGAACGGGTTGTCCTCGGTTGCGTTGGCGAATACGACGAATTTCGCGCATGCCACCGAATCCGAGTCACGCGTAAGGTATGCAGCCTTTAGTATGGTATCGCCGAGCATCGCCACGGCGTCCATATTTATTCCGGCGCGCGTGGTGGCGACGTTTACCGAGGAGCATACGCGACATGTCTGCGAGAGCGCCCCGGGGATTGAGTTTATAAGCTTTAAGTCCCCGCTTGTAAGCCCCTTGTGCACAAGCGCGCTGTAGCCGCCGATAAAATCAATGCCGACTGCCGTCGCCGCGCGCTCGAGCGCGAGCGCGAGCGGTGTTATGTCCTCGCAGTCGCAGGAGTCCGCGAGCAGGGATACGGGCGTTACGGAAACGCGCTTGTTGATTATCGGAATTCCGTATTCGCGGGCGATTGTGTCGGCGGTCTCGACCAGCTTTTCCGCCTTGCCTGTGATTTTGTCATATACGCGCCGGCTTGCCGCCGAAACGTCCCTGTCGCAGCAGTCGCGCAGCGATATCCCGAGCGTAATCGTGCGGATATCAAGGTGCTCCTGCTCAATCATTTTAATGGTCTCGAGTATGTCAAAGGAATTTAACATATTTTACGCCCTTCCGTAAATTGCGTGTTTAATTGCGGCCTTGCTGTTTTTCTCCCCCCCGAGGGGAGGAAAACAGCTACGATTAATTAAAAAACCCGCTATATTTGCGCTCTTCCGATATCAGATTCTGTGCATCGAATTGAAAATATCCTCGTGCATTGTATGGATTTTAAGATTCAGCGATTCGCCGAGGGCGTTTAACGTTGAAACAAGCTCGGTAAACCCGACGCTGCATTTTGAAATATCGGTCAGCATGACCATGGCGAAAAGGTCGTCCATAACGCTTTGGTTGATGTCAAGGATATTGATGCCGTGCTTCCAAAGCACCTCGGACACCCGTGCGATAATGCCCGTCGTGTCCTTGCCTATTACGGTAATTACAGCTCTCATATCAATTACTTCCGTTTCAGATTATTCTATTTACCACACCGCGCGATTTTTCAAGCGCGGCGAGTACGTCGCTTATTATCGTGTTCGAGACGAGAAAGCCGCGCGGCGTCAGATACCAGCGTGAGCCGTCGAATTCACAGAGCCCCTGCCTGTGGTATTTCAGCAGGCATTTTTCTATCTCGTCGAAGTAAGTAAGGTATTTTCGCTCCAAAACCTTGCTCGAAATGCCGTATTTCGTCCGCAGCATCAGCATCAGATACTCGCCCCCGCGCTCGGACGCGTTGCAGGTTTCGGATTTGTCTATGATTACGCCGTGTTGTAAAACGCCGTTAATATACGAATCGGTATCACGCAAATAACTAAAACGCATTTTATCGACGAACGAATGCGCGCCCGGACCGAAGCCCCAGTACTCTTCAAGCGACCAGTACTTCAGGTTATGCTTGCATTCGAAGCCGGGCTTCGCGAAGTTGGATATCTCGTATTGCTCGTAGCCCGCCTCGGCAAGACGGCGTACGGCCTTAAGATACATATCCGCCTGGGTGTCCTCGTCCGGCAGGTGATAGGAGGCCGCGTTATTGAACATCGGGGTGTCCGGCTCGACTTTCAGCGCGTAGCACGAGATGTGCGACGGGTTTAAGGCTATAACGTCCTCAAGCGTGTTCAGCCAGCTGTTGAGGCTTTGGTTCGGGATGCCGTACATCAGGTCAAGCGAGATGTTCTCGATTTTAGCGGCGCGCGCCGCGTTAACCGCGTTTGTAACCTGGTCAAACGTATGGGTTCTGCCGAGCTCCGACAGCTCGAACGGGTTAGAGGATTGCGCGCCGATGGATATCCTGTTAAACCCCGCGCGCTGAAGCTTTTTGAGCATCGGCAGCGTAACCGTGTTCGGGTTTGTCTCGATAGTGGTTTCGCATTCGTGCAGAACGTTAAAGCTTCTATACAGCGTATTCACAATTTTCAGAAGGTTTTTTTCGCCGATGACAGTGGGAGTGCCGCCGCCGAAATAGATGCTGTCTATTTCGTAGTCGGATTTTTTCATGCTGCCTTCGGATATATGCTCGCATAATGCCTTTGTGTACAATAAAAACTGGTTTTTATTCCCGACGCATGAATAAAAATCGCAATACGCGCATTTGCTTTTGCAAAACGGAATGTGTATATAAATTCCGAGTGATTTCACAAGCTCACCTTCTGTTATTCATCAAGTTTGAGTACCGCCATAAACGCCTCCTGCGGAACCTCGACGCTGCCCAGGCTGCGCATTCGCTTTTTGCCCTCTTTTTGCTTTTCAAGAAGCTTTTTCTTCCGCGTTATGTCACCGCCGTAGCACTTTGACAAAACGTCCTTGCGCAGGGCCTTTACGGTTTCGCGCGCGATAATCTTGTTTCCGACCGTCGCCTGGACGGGAATTTCAAACAGCTGGCGTGGGATGTTCTGCTTCAGCTTCTCGACGATTTTTCGCGCCCTGCCGTAAGCCTTGTCGGTATGGACAATAAACGAAAGCGCGTCGACGGGATCGCCGTTAAGCAGGATGTCAAGCTTCGTAAGTGAGGATTTTCTATACCCCGAAAACTCATAGTCCAACGAGGCGAAACCGCGGGTTCTGGATTTTAACGCGTCGAAAAAGTCGTAGATAATCTCGTTTAACGGCAGCGCGTAGTGAAGCTCGACACGCGAGCTGTCAATGTATTTCATATCCTTGAACTCGCCTCGGCGGTCCTGACAAAGCTCCATGATATT
>JAAYXM010000103.1 GCA_012515925.1 Clostridiales bacterium | reverse complement strand
TTTAGATTTACACTCATATTTTTCGGATTATCCTTCGCGTTCGCGGGTACCGTGCTTGCCCTGTATTATTTTACCGGCGGCGCCGACGGGTATATCGAGACAAACAACCTGATTTTATACATAAACATGCCCTTTTGGGCGCTCATATTATCCGCATGCTTTGCCTATCTGCTGTTTACGCTTTTATTCAGGGCGAGCGCGCTTGTTTTAAGACGCGAAACAAAGCCCGTTGAAATCATAGACAGCAATAAAAGAGTAGGCTTTCGCGCGCTTGTGGACACCGGCAACATGCTGCGCGACCCGTTTACAAACGCGCGGGTTATAATAGCCGATTACAGCGCCGTTAAAGACATAGTTCCTCAAAAGGTTCGGGAGATACTTGACAAGGCAGGCGCTGAGAGCTTTCCCGCCATGTATGAAAAAATACCCTATGAGTATAAATTCAGGCTTATACCCTATAAGACGGTAAACAAAAGCTTTGATTTGCTGCTCGCGTTTAAGCCGGAAAAAATCCTGATTGACGGCGCGCTCAGCAAAAACGCGCTGGTTGCGTTAAGTCCCGCCCGAATCTCGGACGGCGGCGCGTATGCCGCGTTGATATAGAGAAAGGATATAAAAATGCTCTCATTTATTACAAATTTTAAATTTCGCCTTTATATCGCCTTGATACGCGTCTGCGTCAGACTGGATATAGCCATACCTTCGGGCATTATGTATATATGCGGCAGCGAGACGCTTCCGCCGCCGCTTTCACCCGAGGAGGAAGCGCTTCTTATTTCATCCTTCGAAAAAGGCGGGGAAAAGGTAAAGCGCGTACTGATTGAGCATAATCTCAGGCTCGTGGTGTATATCGCGAGGCGGTTTGAGAATACCGGAATAGGTATCGAGGATTTGATTTCAATCGGGACAATCGGCCTTATCAAGGCCATAAATACATATAATCCCCAAAAGAACATCAAGCTCGCGACATACGCTTCGCGCTGTATTGAAAACGAAATCCTCATGTATCTGAGAAAAAGCTCGGGGCAGAAAACCGAGGTTTCGTTCGACGAGCCGTTAAACACGGATTGGGACGGAAACGAGCTTCTGCTGTCGGATATTCTCGGAACCGAAATTGACATGGTAATGCGCCCGATTGAGGACGATGTTGATAAGGAGCTTCTGCACAACGCCCTGCGTCAGCTTACATCAAGGGAAAAACAGATAATCGCGATGCGCTTCGGGATATATGATTCCGAGGAAAAGACACAGAAAGAGGTCGCGGACATTCTCGGCATATCCCAGTCCTATATTTCGCGCCTCGAGAAACGCATAATCAACCGATTGAAAAAAGAGATTACCAAGCTTCTTTAAATACCGATAAATCTGTTTTCACGCGCGTGGCGTCACCTCCATAAACTCCTCCTTTCGAATACACAGCCTCGATACGGCGCATAATTATAAGACGTTTAAAAGAAAAACACCCGGAGGATGTATGAGAAAGTTATGTTATCTGATTACGCATAAGTTTATGCTCGTCTTATTGTCACTGTCAGCGCAGATATTCCTGCTTATATTCATTATCTGGAGATTCAGCAGGTTTTTTACGTATTTCTACTTTCTCAGTACATTGCTCAGCATAATAACCGTTTTATATATAATCAACGGCAGAAGCAACCCGGGATATAAAATCGCGTGGCTCGTGCCCGTGCTTTTATTCCCGCTGTTCGGCGTTGTTTTTTTTATGCTTCTGGGCTCCAACCGTTTAAACAAAAAAAGCATAAATAAAATGCAGAATATAAGCCGAAAGATGGCAGGCGCGCTTGCCGGTACCGATGAGAAAACAGAAAAACTTGCCGCGTATAACGACTATGCGGCGAGTCAATCACGGTATATCGGTGACTACGCGTTTTGTCCGCCGTATCAAAACACGAAAGCCAGATATCTGCCTTCGGGCGAGGTCAAATTCGAGCATCTTCTGAACGCGCTGAAAAGCGCGAAAAAATATATTTTCCTTGAGTATTTTATAATCGAGGAGGGCATGATGTGGGACACAATCCTCGAAGTACTTGTTGAAAAGGCTAAAAACAATATAGACGTGCGGATTATTTACGACGATATGGGCTGTCTTATGCATCTGCCGCGGGATTTCGGCAAAAAACTCATGCTCTGCGGCATAAAAAGCGTTGTTTTCAATCCGTTCAAGCC
>JAAYXM010000102.1 GCA_012515925.1 Clostridiales bacterium | reverse complement strand
CAAGAGTAAAGATAATGACCTGATATAATTCTTCTTATTGAATCCGAACAAACATACCGCTCCCCTTTTTAAATAATATACTTTTTATTATTAGAAACACAGGTGGTATTCTATCACAGTATTTTGAATTTAACAAGCAATTTATTAAATATAAACAATAAAATAATTCTTACCGTTTGATATAAAATATTAATATACCTCGTATGAAGTCTTAAATAATCGTTAGTAAACATGACTGTTTTTTCTCCACCTAAGGGAGAGAAAAAAACCAAATATACCCGAACGCGGTTTTTCAAAAAATTCTTACTTGACATTTTAACTGTTTATTGTATAATGTAATAGCTGTTTAGCCGGATTGTGTAATGGTAGCACGACAGACTCTGACTCTGTTTGTCTGGGTTCAAATCCTAGTCCGGCTGCCATAAAAAGAGCCTTGTTTGGAAACAAACAAGGCTCTTTTTACTGAAATTTGTTCGAATAATTAAGAAAGCAGAATGGTTTACGGCAAAATATTTGTTAATTATTGCCGGTTTTATGCATTAGGCAAATAGCCAATCTGAATTAAGCGGCAAAGTCGTCTCCGAACCATTTATTCGATATTTCGGAAAGCTTTCCTTCTTTTTTCATTTCGCCTAAAATTTCGTTTATCTTTTTAACAAGGCTCTTGTCGGCTTTTCTGAATACCAGTTTATAATCTACGGCTTTAATCTTATTTTCGAGTATTTTTATATTCACGCCTCTCGAAATCTGATATCGCGCAAAGCTCTCGTCCACGACCATGGCGTCCGTGCGCCGGTTTAAAAGCTCGGCAAGCGCCGCGCCGCTTGTTTGCACCTTAATAATCTTCGAATCGGTTTTTAATGTCTTGTTTTCCTCCAGCGCGGCCATGGAAAGGCTTCCCTCAACCGCCGCGATGCTTTTGCCCTTTAAGTCCGAAAAGCCCTTGTATTCACTGTCGGCCATGACAACTGCAACTATCGCGTTTTTAAAAATCGTATTTGAATATTTAAACTCCTTTTCCTGCTGCTTTGACGCGCTCATGCTGTTGCCGAGAAAATCCACGGTTTTGTTAATAAGCTCGGAGCCGGATGTTTCAGGCTTAATAACCTGCAGATTCAGCGTTACGCCGAGACGCTTCGCGATTTCCCTGCCTATATCGATATCATACCCGAAATATGTCCCTTTCGAATCCTCAAAGCCCATGGGCTCAAACGAATTGTCGAAGCCCATAATGATAACCTTCCTGTCGGAAACCTGCTCGAGTGAGCTGTCGGGAGCGCCTGAACCGCACCCGCAAACGGCGACGGTTAATACAAACGCAAGACAAAAACAAAGAATCCTTTTCAAAATAATCCCTCCGGTATAAGCTGTAAATTTCAATAAACTACTGAATATTATAGCCTATCGCGGGGATTTGGTAAAGAGTGTTTTTTTGTGGCTAAAACCATATTGGCGTATCCGGGCAACATAATGTGTATGCCGCCTCGCTCCGGTATATACATTCTGTCCGTAAACACATCAAAAAGCTCACAGGTTATCGGAATATAGGCATACTTTTCGGATTTCGAACGGTTTACAAACGAAAACACAAAATCGGAATCGTTGTAATTTCTTGACACCGTTACGCAGTCATTGTCGATTTCCGTTGCGAAAAAGTCCCCGTCCTGCATTGCCGGGCTATTCTTTTTAAGCATTCCGAGCTTCCTGTAATACGCGAGCATATCATTATCGATTCTGTCCCATCTGAAGAAACTCCTGTTAAACGGGTCCTCAAAGCCCTGCGTCGCAATCTCGTCCCCGTAATAGACGCAGGGCGAGCCCGGGTACATAAACTGAAGGTTTGCCGCGGCGCGAAGCATCCTCTTGCCCTTCTCGTATAAATCCGCCGGCATTTGGTAATTCGCCTTGAAGCTCTTGCTTTCATGCAATACATCCTTGCACACAAGCGCGTTAATCGCTCGTGCCGTGTCATGGGTTCCGATAATATTCATTAGACATCTATGGACGGGCTTCGGGTAGTTTTCGATAATCGCCATAAGCCTTTCGCACAATTCTCCCGCGTTTATTTCGCCCGTCAAAAACCCGAGTATCGCGTTCTTAATCGGATAATTCATAACGCCGTCAAGCAGACTATGTGTAAAGTATTTCTTCCTTACACCGTACGCGTGTTTGTTTGACGCGTCCTCCCATACCTCACCTATAATTATCGCGTCTTTTTTGACGCTCCGGGCTTTTTCTCTGAGTCTCCGTATAAACTCGTCGGGCAGCTCGTCCGCGACGTCAAGGCGCCAGCCCGCCGCTCCGGCCTTCATCCAGTGCGCTATGACGCTATCCTCCCCCCCGACTATAAAATCAAGGTATGAGGGTTCAAGCTCGTTTACCTGCGGCAGCGTATCTATCCCCCACCATGAGCTGTAATTACCGTTTACGTCGAACGTGTACCATTTCCTGTATATAGAGTTATCCGACTGCGCCGCCCCGATCCCCGGGTATCTTCCGTTTATATTGAAATAAATGCTGTCGGAGCCCGTATGACTGAACACGCCGTCAAGGATAATCCTTATCCCGTGCCGTGCCGCGTTTTCGCAAAGATTCTTAAAATCCTCCTCCGTCCCGAAGTATTCGTCAATCTTTTTGTAATCCGCGGTATTGTATTTATGGTTCGACCATGCCTCGAAAACCGGACTTAAATAAACCGTGGTGACGCCGAGCGACGAAATATACGGCAGCTTTTCGATTATTCCCTGAAGATTGCCCCCGTATATATCGCGGTTTAGTATTCTGCCGCTTGCGTCCGGCAGATACTCCGGGGTTTCCGAAATATCCGCGTGGACGTCGAAATCCGGCCCGGAAATAATCTCCCCTGTGTTTTTCCCGCGGTTGAACCTGTCGATGAATATATGATACGTAACGCCCTTGCAGAACCAGCCGGGCGTATTGTAAGCTTTCCCGTATACCGTTAGCTGATATACGTTTTGCGGCGCGTCGGACGGAAATTCGTTTTTGCCCCAATACAGAACATTGCCGTCATGGTATATTGTTTCAAAATAGTACCATACAAGGCCGGGCGGAAAATCGGCATTCAGAACGCATGAGCAAAAATCAATGCCGTCCTCCGCGCCGCACCAGTCCATTCGAATTCTTTTTTCCTCTCCGGTTTCCTCAATCAGGAATATCGCGGTAATAAGCCTTATTCTGTCCCTTCGAAAACCCGCGCGGAAAAACACCGCGCTTTTTTCGGTTACCGCGCCGAAAGGTCTTTTATGGAATGTATCCAAAGAATTAAAAAAAAATCATTCATAATATTTCACCGTCAAGCCTTGATAAATTCCAGATGTTATCCGAATACTCGGCTACGCTGCGGTCTGCCGAGAACCATCCGGCGTGCGCGATATTTATAAGAGATTTTCTGTTCCAGACTAAGCTGTCGGAATAATCGCGCTTAATGCACCTGTGCGCTCTGCAGTAATCGTCAAAATCCGCGAGCAGCATATAGGTGTCGGCAAAAAGCAGAGAGTTTACTATATCGGAGAATTCCGCGCGCAGCGTTCCGACTCCGACGCCGTCGCGTAAATGGTCCAGAACCCGTCTGAGCGACGGGTTGTCCTGATAGTATGACGAGGGCACATAGGATTCGTTCTGATTAAGCTTTTCCACCTCATGACTTTTCAGCCCGAAAATATATATGTTTTCATCGCCCACAAGCTCGTAAATCTCGACGTTCGCGCCGTCCAGCGTGCCAATAGTCAACGCGCCGTTTAGCATGAATTTCATGTTGCCTGTGCCCGAGGCCTCCTTGCCCGCAATAGATATCTGCTCCGAGACCTCGGCCGCGGGCATCAGGATTTCCGCGGCGGACACCTTGTAATCCTCCAAAAACACTAATTTTATCAGGTTTTTTACATCGGGATTAGTGTTAATCTCCGATGCCACGGAATGGATAAGGCGGATTATGCGTTTAGCCATATAATAGCCCGCCGCGGCCTTCGCGCCGAATATATACGTCTTCGGCAGATAATCCCCCGACGGGAAATCAAGTATCTGGTGGTATTCATACATTATATGCAAAACGTTTAAAAGCTGCCGTTTATACTCGTGCAGTCTTTTGCCCTGAACGTCAAAGACCGAGTTTAAGTCAACGTCGTGGTTTTGCCGGATTAAAACCTTCTCCAGAAGCCGCTTTTTATTCTCGCGCTTTATACGCTCCAAAGCTTCCAGAACGGTCTTATCACCGGTAAAGTTCAATAAATCGCGAAGTTTTTCGGGTTCCTTATAAAAGCCGTCACCGATAAGCTCGCGTATAAGCGCCGCGAGCTTCGGATTCGCCTGACATAGCCATCTCCTGTGCTCGATTCCGTTTGTGACGTTTTTGAATTTCCCGGGGAAAATAACGCCGAAATCGCGAAATACATGGTTTTTTATTATATTGCTGTGAAGAGCCGATACGCCGTTTACAGAAAAGCATGACGCTACACAGAGATTAGCCATCCTTATTTCCTCATTAGCCACTATCGCGAGCTTTG
>JAAYXM010000285.1 GCA_012515925.1 Clostridiales bacterium | reverse complement strand
GGCAAAGCCGCAATTAAGCATGCGCTTTAGAGTCAAGGAAGCAGTACTTAAAAAAACGTTAACAAAAGCTTCATATACTATTTTCAAATCGGCGGAGTTACAGCCTTATAATAAAGTCAGCCGTATTGGTAGTGTAAAGTAGTATATGAAAAAATTAAGGCTAACAAAAACGTCCGCCACCCTTGACAGCATGGAAAAACAATGCTGAAAAATAAGTGCCGACGGTGAGAAACTCAAAAACAGATAAAAATACCGTCGCCAAAAAGCAGCGTAGCATTGTTTTACCACACTGTAAAGGGCAAGCAGCTAAAGCTGTGGCTAAGTATTTGCCTCCGGTTCAAAATCTAAAAACAGATTATCCGGTCTTTTGCATATGCAAAATGGTTTGTTGCCCAAGAAAAATGAGGAGTTGCCATTTGGTTTGCATTGTATCAGCACCATCCAACGAATCAATCTTGTTAAGCGGCATAAAGCGACCGCTAACAGGGTGTGGACGCAAGAAGTTGTAATACGCTACCCAAAGAGAAACACTGTAGTTGGCGCCATCAAAGGTGTCATAACCGCAAGTCAAGCGATAGGAAGCCTTAAATGTTCGGTTTAGTCGTTCAACTATCTGCTTAAAGGGTCTGAACTCCTTGGAAACAGCGTCATCGTTCGTAAGTCCGATAACCTGTGTAATATCGAACTGTAAAGGATTTTCCTGGCGCAAAGCAAATTGCTGTGCCGCTAACGGATATGCACTGTAACCATCGGCGATGAAGCGAAATTTTTTGGTTATTGAAGTAATGTTACGAAATGCCATGCGCATAGCGAGAATACAAGCACCAACGCCGCGATTATCAGAAACACGATAACCGAGGATAGATCGAGAAACAGCGTCCATAATGAGCCAAACATAGCCTTTTCTGCCACGCACCTTGATATATGTTTCATCAGCAATAAGGGTATCAGAAGGCTTGTAATCGTAGTTATCAACCAAAGGCTTTATCACGGCTGCCGCGGTTTTGGCATAATTGGCAACCATCGTGTGAGAAATATTCACGTTGTGAATATCATGCAAGGCGAGGGCGGTTTTTCGGAGAGACAAACCGAGATTAACATGATACGCAAGGCACAAGCCCATGATATGCGCGCTCTTCTTGCGGAATACGAACGAGAAAGCACGGTCGGGAATTGTGTTTAAATCAACCTTGAAGAAATCGAAATTAAACTCTCGGTAAATATAGTGCAACTTGTATTCGTAGCATTCGGATTTGGGTAAGTCAGAAGGAAGTTTTTTGAGATTAGCAAGATAGTAACTGCAGTGCTTGTTTATGCATTTATGTACTGTGAAATGTTTTCTGTCTTTCTTCGGCTGCAAAACATTACCACAGTATGGACATGAGAGAACAAGCGACTTTCTATCCTTTTCGCCGCTTGCAAAAATGCACCCGCAAATCTTGCACTTAAAGCTGCCTCGGCCGCCGGTATTGTCGTATATGTATTGGTGCGGAGCTCCGCAAACAGGACACTTGACGGAATCGGGAATATCTTTGCCGTTACGGCGGGAAATGGGCTTTATAGCTTTACCATACTTCCAAAGGTAGTATTCAAGCAAAAAACTGTAGTCCTGCTTCTCGTGTTTCTTGATAACCGGAAGTTTGTCGGTTTTGAACTTCTGATAATTGGGAGAGTTGGCATCATCAAAAACAAATTGCTTTAGAGGAATGAATTTTGCAATAAAAATTAAAAGTTCGGAAATAGTTTTTTCCAGGTATTGAATATACCATAATAAATAAGTTATAATTGAGTTCACAATGACAACCTTCTTTCTTGTTTTTTGTTGTTTGGAAACTCAATTATACAGGAAAATAGGGGGTCATTGTATTTTATTTTATAAAATGCTCTGTAACCCTTGAAAATAAAAGGTTTTAAATTTTTAAAAGGGGTGTCTACTTGACACTACCAAGAACAAAATGGAGGTTATCAAATGAAACAGTCGAAAAATATTCTCACGGAAAAGGAAATGGAATTGGTAGGGCTACTGATGCGGG
>JAAYXM010000101.1 GCA_012515925.1 Clostridiales bacterium | reverse complement strand
CTTTATCAGATTATTGACTTTGGCCGCGTTTTTAATCTCATAGCAGCCGTTTTGCACCTTGTCGTTATCGATATATATATATTTCCCGATAAGTGACTCCGCGAGTTCGTCGGTGGGGTTTGCCACGGATATCATGATGAAATTATCCGTCGACAATTCCTTCTGGAATTCTTCTACCGTACCGGTAATATCGGGCGCTAAGTCACTCGCGTTGCCCAGAGTGTCGCCGTCTAACAGATATGTATAAGCGATTTCCTCGCCTTTCACCGAGTATACGCCCACAATTCCCTTAAAATCGAACAGGTTGTCAACACGGTAAAGAACCGTATTGTTCGTGGCATGCACAATATAGTCCTCACGTCCGTTTTTGAGCGTTACCTTTACCGCGCGGACAATGTCGTTTGCGTTCTCCGTGCCCGATTTTTTCACAACCGGTACGGTTTCCATGCTCTCAATATATCTTTCGTCCTTATACGGTTCGATAACGGAGGTGAATAACGAGTCTAAGCCGCTGCCGCTTCTGCGGGCGAGCAGGTATTTTACCTTGTCGGGGTTTTCCGGCACGCGCGGCGGCGTGCCGGACGCGAGTGTCACTTCGCTTAGGTTAAACCCGTTTAGCATCGTAAGCCGCAGGTGGAGATTTCCCGGGTTTTTCAAAACCCTGTGGAAGTCGTTTATTTTCCAGTCCACGCTGAACGTGCCTGTGCCCGGGTTTTGGTTTTTCTCGACGTCCCTGAGCCAGTTATAACCCATAGGATATGCCGCGCCGGACTCGCGCGCCTCGCCGTACGGTACGTTTGCACCCGCGTATGTGCCGCCGTTTTGGGGCGTAAGCGTTACGCCTTCTATCGACGCCTCGTTTGACAGCGCGTGGAACGAGTACAGATGCTCGTTTCCGCCCTTTACACGGAAGAAATCGACTCCGTACGACACGTCATCATCCGCGTCTACCATAACGAGGGTTCTGCGGTAAACCGACGCGTCGTCATAGGATTCCGGCGAATCCACATCCATAACCTTTACCCGCCCCGCGTCGTCAAAGTGCAGCGTGTTTGCGCTAAGCGTCGGTTTTTGGCTTGCGCCGTTAATAAGGATTGTATTGTGGCTTATCGTCTGGCTGCACCAATCCGTGCGGAACGGATGTGAGGTTCCGGCTTCGGGATATCCGAGGTCGGGCGCCAGATCCAAGCCGTACGCGTGCACGCCGATGTTGAGCTTGTCCTTATGCGCGTGGGACACGTTGGTTCGCCCGAAGTACATCCAGAAATCGCGCTGGGTATCGACGGACCTTGTCGAATTCGCGTCGTTTATCATTATCCCGTCACGCAGTATCGCGAAGCCGTAGCCCGGAAGCATTTGTGATTTTAAATCGTGAGCGGGGTTTTCGGCGATTATTTTATTAATCTCCGAAACAATCGATTCGGGGTCCTTTGTGAATATGTCCTCATGAAGCCCGTCGGTTCTTGACCCGTTTTTATAATATAACTGGCGCGCTAATCTGGGGTCTTTAAGTATTGAGAAGCTTCGCAGCAGGTTGGAGGACTGGTCCACAAGCGCCGCGGCGCCCATGAGCCCGCTGTCTCCTATCGACGGAGTGAACCGGGAGCACGCGGTCAGATCGACCATGGAGGTATGCATGCGGATGAATTTGGGATGCTTAAACAAATCCGCCGTCGGATACTTGTCATAGCCGTTCAGAACCAGCGCAACCTGCATCAGGTTTGAAATCCAGCCCTGGTTATATTGCGGACTTGACTCGATTCCGTGACCGTCACGGTCAATTATGTCAATAAGCTGGGAATAGATGTTCCCGCCCGTAAACCCTCTTAAATCCGCGGTGCGGGCGCCGGTTTTGAAGCAGAAATCAATCCATTCCTTTGTTTCGGGCATCGAATCCAGAGCGACGGCGGCGGTAGCGAGGGACTGCTGGTGCTGGCCGAAATTGCCGTGGATTCGGTTGTCGCGAACGGCCTTGTTTATTTCGCGAAGTATGCCGTTTTCGCAGTTAAAGCGGATAAGCGCGGCGTTGCTCTTGGGGTTTTCAAAACCATACTGCCCGGCTTTAGCGGAAAGGAAGTTTATGACGAAACTATCATTCATTGCGGGCCAGAACGCGTCATATGCCTGGGCAAAGGTAACCGACATGTTGTAATCCGCGATATTACCCAGTATTTTTCCGCGGTGCGTCCCGCCGTGGGACAGGTAGAATTCGGGGATAAAATCAATATCAAATTCCGGATACACGTCGGCTATCCTGTCAATCAGTATAGCGCCCGCGCGTCCGTATTTAGCCTCTCCCGTGAACAGGTACGCGTTCTTTAAGCTTTCGAGCGCGTCGGTAATGCTCTTAAGCCATAAATCGTGGTGGTACATAGCGATAAAGGTTTTTGCGACAGGTATCTCCTTGTCATTTACGACAATTGTCTCGCCGGTCCTGTACCCGTACCCGTCGTCCACGCCCCAGCCCTCGCCCTTTTCGGGATAGAGCAGGTTTTTCAGGTATTGCCGGCCGTTAAGCTTTGACGTATCGTATCTCCAGTTCCCGTTTTCATCAAGCCCGGTTTTGTAGAAGCTTCCGAAATCATTGGACGGGAACCGCCGTTTGCAATCCGGGCATTTTATCTTCCACGGGTCGCTGAGCGGATTGATTATCCACGGATAGTATCCTTTATACTTTGCCTGAAGGTTGGTATTGCAATACGGGCAGTAATACCCGTTCGGGTCGCCCTCGAGACCGATCTGGAAGCAGCGCGGCAGCTCGTTTGTGGGCACCATGTTCCACAAATCCCCTTCGCGCCCGAGATACTTCTCGGCGCTCGACACCGCGGATTTCATCTCGCTTTCGGCCCAGGAATATTTCTTTATGTTTTCACGGGCTGTCGCAACTTTTTCGTCGGTATAGAAGCTTCTGCGTATTTTTTGACTGCCTACTGTTACAAGCCTGGTACCCGTTCTTGTAAACTCGCGGTATTTTAACGTAACGGTTATGGTTGCGGCCCCGTCCGAAACCGCGGTTATGGTTCCGTCGTTTGTAACGGTTAAAACATCGGTGTCCGAGCTCTCAAAGGTGATTTCGAATTCGGACGGGTCGACAACGGCTCCATCCTCAAGAACCGCAACGGCGCTCGCAGTTATCTGCATGCCCGGCATCAGCGCGATTTCGGGCATATCCAGCTTTACCTCGTCGATAGGTCCCGCGCCGTTGAGTTTTAACTGCTTTAAGAAGAAGTACGGCTGCTGCGACTGTGCGGCCGCCTTGAACACGAGAAAATACTCGCCGGCCGAAGGTATGGTGATTTCCCCGAGGTTTTCGGATTTTTCAAGCCATTCGGGGTCATAATAATCCAGGGTTCCGATAAGATAATACTCGTTTCTGATACTGTCGGCGATACTTTCCGCGTCCGCCGGAATCAGATAAATCTCCGAGATTCCGCCGCTGGGATAAGTAAAATAACCTATGCTCGCGTCATACCGGCCGGCGGCGGGAACCCTGAGCTTAAGCGCGAGCCAATCGCCCGACACCGAACAGCCGTAACGCGCATAATAGTCTATATACTGGTAAAAGGTTTTGCTGTTAACTATCATATCCGGTTTATAGCTGTGATACTCCCAGTTGCCGTCGGTGAACTGATACGTAATATCCCGGATATCCTGGTTATCCCCGCTTTCTGCGTTGACCCATGCCGCCTTTCGGGTAGTAAGATTATATATTACCTTATGTCCCGAAAGCGGAGCCGCGCCGGTTGATTCCACGACTGTTGCCGTAATCTCGCAGCTTTTGGTGACGCCCTCAAGCGCAACCTCAACCGTAAATCGCGCGGTGCCGGCGTTGATTCCGGTTACGACGCCGCTTTCCGTAACTCCGGCAATCTCCGGGTCGAGCGCGGTGCAGCTTATTTCGGCTTTTTCAAGGTCCGCTGCGCTTCCGTCCTCAAGCAACGCTTCTATTATTATATTGGCCTTTTTGCCGACCTCTACGGGCGACGGGCTGACGGACGCGCTGACCTGGCCGAGCGGGTATAACCCGTCGAGTATCAGGTTCTTTATCCAAAGATACGCGCCGGTATCGACATTCCTCGACTTGAATACAAGCAGGTATTCGCCCGCTTCGGGCGCGTGGAAATCATCCAGAACGACGCTTTTTTCAACCCAGGCGGGGCCGTGGCAGTTTACCTCGCCTAATTTGTAGAGCTCGTTTTTAACGCTGTCCGTGATGTCCTGCGTATCGATTGGCAGGATATAAACATCACCGTCACAGGAGTTGCCGTATTCGAAATAATTCAATGTCGGGGTGTATGTACCCGCCGCGGGAATCTGTATTTTCAAAGATACCCAGTTTCCGACCTCAGGCAGGGTGGGTTCAAAATAGTTATTTCTGTATACCCTGAAGCTGCTTATGCTCAGTGTCATACCCGGGGAATTCCCGTGAAACGCCCAGTTGCCGTCGGTCATATCATATGATATCCCGCGCACATCCAGATTAGAGCCGCTTATCGGGTTTACCCATGATTCCGCGATATAGCTTAAGTTTATGTTTACTTTAGCGCCGGATTTCGTGTCGGGCCCGCCTTCAATGACCGAAAGCGTGCATTCGCCCGTTACGGTCGTACCGTCAAGAGTTACCGAAACATTAAACGCGGCCTCGCCCGCGCTTAACGCGGTAATGACGCCCGTGCCCGATACCGTCGCGTATTCCGGATCAAGAGCCGTATAGGTTATCTGCGCGCGGCTTAAATTCGCGGCGTTTCCGTCCTCCAATAATCCGGAGACCGTGATTTCGGCTTTTCTGCCGGCCTTTATGGCGGAGGGGCTGCAGGAAGCCTCGATTTGCGAGAGCTTCGCCTGGGCCGGTTCGAAAATCAGCTGCCTGAGATAAAGGTGATTCGCGCCGCCGGTCGCGCCCGTAAGCTTGAATACAAGCAGGTACTCGCCGGTTTCGGGAACCGTTAAATCGTCAAGCGGTTTGTCCGCCTTTACCCAGCCGGTACCGTAGCAGTCCACGTCGCCGATTATATATTCGTTGTCGGCAATCGCGTCCGTTATGTCGGCGGCGGCGGTATCGCCGGGCAGCAGGTATATGTCCGCGGCGCCTGCCTTGGTCCAGTAATAATAGTTCAGCCGGGTGTTGTACCGCCCCTCAGCGAGTTCGATTCTCAGCGCGACCCAGTCTCCGGCATCAACCATAAGCGCGTGCATATAGTCGTTTTTATATTGACGGAAGCTGGTTTGGCTTACCCACATGCCCGGAGTATATTCGAAGAAGCTCCAGCTTCCGTCGGTATGCTCCTTCGGTATGTAGCGCATATCGTCGGCAGCGCCGCTTATAGGGTTAATCCAGGTGTCGCTGCGTATCGTGAAGTCTATTGTTTGCGAAACTCCGGCGGCACCTGCCGTACCGTTAAAATCGAACGGGATTAATCCGAATACAAGCGTAAATACCAATGCAAACGAGAACAGCCGGTCTAACAGCGCCTTATTCATATCTTTCTCCTCCTGATAACATGCTTTTTGCAGTAATTTCGAGCGCTTCTGACAATTACCTCTAATACAATTTTAACATGCCGAATTGTATTTACAACAATTATATCTTTGCAGATTTTACATTTTTTTATATGCGCTATTGTGTTTTGAGTCATATGTGTTATATTCTTATTACGGCGTCTTAAGAGACGGGGGGGGTGTGACAAATCAACTACGAAAAACTTCAGGTGTCGCCCTTAATGTATAAGGGCACGGCAAACTTCAAATTCTGCATCAAAAGAAACTATTATGACATTAATACCCCCATGCATATCCATAACTTCGTTCAGCTCTGGTATGTGCGACGCGGCTCTATTTTTCATTCGTACAACGGTATTGTCACGGAGCAGAAGCAGGGGAGTATTTTTATCGTGCCCCCGTACTTCGAGCACGGAATAGACGCGCCGCTCAATTCCTTCGACCTTCTGGCATGCGACTTCTCGCAGGAATACTGGCGGAGCGTGCTCGGCACGTTAGAGAACAACCTGCTGTTTATGCTGACTTATCTGACGCCGCTTCTGATGAACCTTAAAAGCATTGACCCGTGTATGTATTTTTCAGGCCGCCATTTGGAGGAAATTGAATGCCTGCTGGGTGAGACATACGATGAATACCAGAACGAAAAGACGCTCACCGCGGGACTGGAGGAGAAAATAAAGAGCCTGCTCCGGAATATCGTTATGCATTACGAGTCAAGCCTGTCCGAAGAAAACAGGAAGATATTCGAAAAATACCATACCGCGATACTCACCACGTTTGAATATATAAACGAGCATTATACCGGGAAAATCAGATACGGGGACATTTGCAGAGAGGCTTTAATGTCATCCACCGCGTTTAACTTCATATTCAAGCAGCTTACGGGCAAGACGCTTATAAAATATGTCTACCTGCTGCGCGTGCTGCGTGCCTGCGAACTGCTCGAAAGCACCGATATGACGATGTATGAGATTGCCGATATCTGCGGCTTCGGCGACGCGGTAAATTTCTGCAGGGTTTTTAACAATATCACGGGTTACCAGCCGAGCGTAATAAGAAAACTCAGAAAACCGAGAAAGCAAACGGAAACGGGAAGATAGAAAATGAATTCGGAAAACACGGTTCTGGCGGGTTTCGGGACGGCGGATACCACCCCGAAGCAGGGCACGCTTACCACGTGCCGTATCAACAACTTTGCGGATATAATTCATTCGCCGTTAAATGTCAGGGTATGTATAATCCGGCGCTATGATATCGGATTCGCGGTTGTTTCCGCGGATGTCCTTTCGTTGTTTAAAAAAACCGTAAGCGATATCCGCGCCGCGGTTTCGGACGCGTCGGGGATATCAAAGGAAAATATTTTCGTAAATGCCTCGCACAGCCATTCGACGCCGTATCTGCACAACGACGCGAACAGTATGTTGAACAGGTATTCGTTGTCCTTATTCGACGACGGGTATTATTCATATTTTCTTGAACGCTGCGCCGCGGCGGCAAAAGCCGCGGCGGAAAACTTAAATCCCGTCAGGCTAAAGACCTCGACGGGATTTGTAAAGCATGTCGCGAGCAACCGCAGGGTGCTGCGCGAGGACGGCTCAATCGGTATAAGGTTCGGAAGGCGGGTGCCCGAGGCGCTCGTAAACGCGCCGGAGGGGCTTGTCGACCCTCGTGTCGAATGTGTATGGTTTGAAAAAATAAGCGGAGAGCTTTGCGGGGTCATATTCAATTACGCGTGTCACGCCACAAGCCACAGCTCCGCGAAGGAGATTTGCTGGGACTATCCGGGCTTCGCGCGGGAAACACTTGAGATGAGGTTTAACGCGCCCGCGGTTTTCCTGCAGGGCTGCGCGGGCAACATCAGCCCGGGAAAGTACGCGGTTACAACTCCGTTAAACGACGCGACGGTGCTGGGAAGCCGTGTCGCGGATGCCGTTATAAAAAGCTATGATACCGCAAAGCCGGCAGATATAAAAAAAATTAAGGTCAGCATATCCGATGTAAAAATCCCGATTAAGCCCTCGCTGTACGAATCAAAAGATAAAGAAAGCTATGACGGGTACATATCAGATTATAAAAGCGGCGCAATCGGCTCGAGCAAGCTGATAAGCGTCACCGAAAAGCTTGTGCTTGCCGAAAATTACGGGGACGGAACATATGATACGGAGATTTGCGTCGCGCGCATGGGGAATATATTAATGGTGTTTTTCCCCGGGGAGATGTTTGTGGAAGCGGCGCTGTATCTGAAGGAAAAATATAAGGACTGTCATATGCTGATTATGGCGTATCAGGACGCCGCGATGCAGTATCTGCCCAATATCGAAGCCTTTTCGGAAAACGGCGGATTCGAGACGGGGGACGACTGGTGCTTTTCACCGTCCGGGACAATGGAGTATCTGCGCGACAAGGCCGCGGAAACTATCGACCCGATGATTACATAAAAAATTCGCCCGGCGTTTTTAAGCGCCGGGCGAAAAAGTTAATCGGTGCGTTATTTTCGACTGCCGACAGGCAAAACAACCTTTAGCGTAAAGGTGTTATCCTTTGCGTCAAAGGAGCATAGGCCGCCGTGCATATCCGCGATAAGCTTTATGCTCTTTACGCCGAAGCCGTGACCCGGGCGCTCGCTTGCCGGCAGATTGTCACGAAACGTGATTTCTCCCTGATACGGGTTTTTTATATAAATAAGCAAATTCCCCTTATGAGTCTGGCAGTTAACGCGGACTCTTTTTTGTTTGCCGTCGGGAAGACTCGCGGCGGCGTTAAGCGCGTTTTCGAGACCGTTCGAAATAAGGGTGCAGAGAGCCGTTTCGGAAAACGGAAGATTATCCGGGATATCCGCCTCAATGCTCAAAGCCACGCCGAGATTTTCGGCCTTTTTGTTATATGAGGAAAGAACCAGGTTGATCGCCGTGTTTTCGCAGTAGCGCTTCGGCGTAATCCTTTCGATATCATGAGCGGCTTCATTTATGTACAACGCGGCCTTTTCGTATTCGCAGCTGTCTAAGTATCCGTTTATCATCATAAAATGGTGACGCATATCGTGGCGGAGTGCCGCGGTCTGCTCACGCATCTGCATAAGCGTAGTCATTTCATTTTTCGCCGCCTCGAACTGCATGGCGAGCATGGAGTTTTGAAGCTCTGTTTTATTGCGCCTTTGAACCTCGTTATGATAGGCCGTGACGAACACAACATAAAACAGCGCCATGGAGGCGGGCAGAAACTCGCTAATCATGCGTATGCCGTCATACAGGATATTCGTGTATATGCGGGTTATGTAATCAAACAGGTAGTAAAACAGCGGCAGCACGCCGAGCAGCATAAGCGAGGTTTTGGAATAGGACATCGCCTTGTGTGCCGCGTCAGCAAAGTATTTTTTCAATAAAAAGAATATGGGGATTATAGCCACGCTGTAGCTTGCCTGATACGCGATTTCGGTGTCGAACAGCTCGAAAAATATCGTGGCGACCCAACGCGGTATCTGGCAGCAGAAATAAGCCGTCAGCAGGCTTGCCGCGCTTATGCCAAACGGCTTTTTCAGGACAAAAACCAAAGTCAGCATGAGCGGAATGTGCGAAATAACCGGATAAATCCGCCATGTGAACGTAAAGCCGAAGAGCTTCCAGCTTAAAACCTGCGCAATCCAGATTGAAAGACAAAGAATACCGATAATATGGCGCTCTCTTTTTGTTTTGCAGCCGCCCGTAAAGCTCACGTTAAGGAAAAAGCCGTATAAATAAACAAGGGTGGAATTGACGAGAACCAGCGCGTCAGCCATTATTCCACTCCTTTCTCGTCAAACAGAAACTGCATATAGGCTTCCCTGACTTTATTGTATAGAAGTCTCGAAACCGGCACAATCCTGCCCGCGCAGGTTATAATCTCCCGCGCGTTTAACGTTTCTATGTACTCCATGTTAACGATAAATGAACGGTGAACCTTTATGAATCTGTCCGGCAGCCTGCTTTCGTAATCCGAAATCGCGCCGCGTATTTCCTTTATGCTCCCGTCTTCAGAGTGGAACATCAGCTTTTTGCCGCAAACCTCCAAAAACTCAATCCGCCCCAAAGGAAGCCGCATCAGACCCGAAGGCTGGCGGATACATAAAGTCTCCGCCGCCCGGCTTTTCTCCGCCAAAACCCCGTCCAACAGGGCAAACAGCTTATCGGATGTGCCGGGCTTGAGCAGATAGTAATGGGCGGAAACTGCGTAACTGTCCACCGCGAATTCCGGCGACGAGGACAGAAAAATAATCTTAACCTCAGTATCAAAGCCGCGTATTTCCTGCGCGGCCGCAAGCCCGTCTAACCCGGGCATCATTACGTCAAGAAGCAAAACATCATAGGCATGCCTTTTCATGGCGTCAAGAAGCTCTAAGGCATTGGAAAAAGTGTCGTACTTAAGTGCGGCGTTTTTTTGGGCTCTGTATTGGTTTAACAAGTCGGAAGCCCGGGCGAGCTCCCGCAAATCGTCATCGCACACGGCTATTCTCATCATGTTTTTTCTCCGCGCAGTTAAATTTAAACCTATATTAGCATAAAAGAGACCATATCTCAATCTTGAATTTTACATTTCACGGCAAAAAACATGCATTTCGTGCCGAAAACGGTTTTCATTGCTTAATTCTGTTAAAATATCTCTGATGCCACGGATGAGAGGAGCGGGCAATGTATGGACAACGCTATTGCTTACGGCATTGCCGGAATCAGCACGCTATCCTTGATTGTGTTATGGTTTGTGAGTACCTACAAAGTTCTATACCGGAAAAGAGACGCGGTTTACAAGGCGCTTGAGGAGATGCGGCTGCACCAAAACGGGTACCGAGAAAAACGCGGAAGCGCGGAGGAGTCCACGGCAAGGCATATG
>JAAYXM010000100.1 GCA_012515925.1 Clostridiales bacterium | reverse complement strand
GCATCTCGCCGCGCTTGCCTATGATTATGCCCTTATGGCTCTCCTTTTCACAGTATATTACCGCGTTTATGTCCATTATGCCGTTTTCCCGTTCGGAAAACCTTTCGATTTCCACCGCGACACCGTGCGGCACCTCGCGTTCTAAAAGAATAAGCATTTTTTCGCGGATTATTTCGGCTATCATCTGCTTTTCGGGCATGTCTGAAACGGCTCCCTCCGGAAACAGCGCCGGGCCTTCGGGTATGAGCCGGCGCAGCGTATCCAGAAGCGTGTCGATACCGTCGCCGTTCTTCGCGGATATCGGTATAATATCGTAAAAATCGAGAAGCTTCCGGTATTCCTCGATGACCGGAAGTATTTGAGCTTTGTTTATTTCGTCGATTTTATTTATAAGCAGTATTACCGGGCTTTTAAGCGTCTTAAGGCACCCGATAAGTATTTCCTCGGGTTTTCCGGGGCTATGCCCGGGCTCAACCATAAGCAGAATCCCGTCTACGTCGATAACCGATTCATGCACGACCTTTACCATGTAATTTCCGAGCGCGTTTCCGGGCTTTAAGAGCCCCGGGGTGTCCATGAACACGATTTGGGTATCATCGCGGTTTAATACACCGTAAATCCTGTTGCGCGTAGTCTGGGGCTTTGCCGTAACTATCGCGATTTTTTCACCGATTATCCTGTTTATAAGAGTTGATTTTCCGACATTCGGCCTGCCAACAATCGCAATTATGCCGGATTTTTTTATCTCCATAGAAATATCTCCGTTTGCTTTCTTGTTATTTTGTATATCGCTTTTCCGCCGAACTTGATTTTTACGTTTCTCCCCCGGAGGGGGAGAAACCGCAATCATTGTCATGCGGATTGCCGATACATCCTCTTTTCGCCCGCGCAGGAGAAAAGCTGTGTTTTAATATCTTTTAACTCGTAAACTCAAAAGATAGAATTTAGGATATGACACGCTTTCTTCCCCCTTTGGGGGAAGAAAGCGTCAGTTTAATATCTTTTAACGCGTAAGCTCAGAAGATACATCGGAACATACCATAGCAGCAGGTAAAGGAACACATTGTTCGGCGCGGCGGATTCCATACTTTTGGTAAACGCGAGATAGAACATCAGCGTCATTCCCAGCCCCGCGCACAGCGCGGTGAGTACAATATTGCGGATTGTGACCTTTTTTAGCCGCATGGCCGACAGTATCCCGCCCGTGTACGGCGGAAGTCCCGAGCGCGTAACCAATGCCGCGGGGTCGAGTTCCGAGCGCATATAGACGTTCGCGAGATAAATCCTGTCCTCCACCTCGGGGTATTCCAGCGAACCGACGGGCAGCTTGAATTCGGATTCCAGCATGACCGGCGTCAGGTTGAAATCGATCGCTGCCAATACCGGCGTAACCTTTTTCCGAATCAGCGAAATAAGACTGCGCCTGATTTCGTGGTTTATCTTGTAGTTTACGTTAAACACGCCCGCGAGCTCCATATTGACGGCGATAAAGACGGCGTTCTTAACATTGACGTTTTCATGGACTCTTATACCCATCCTGAACATAAAGCCCGCGGTGCCCATCAATACCGTATCGCCGTTTATCTCGGCCTCCATGCCTCCCGCTTCATGATATTTCAAACGCTCCACCTTAACGGTTCTGCCGAACTGGCTCGAAAGCAAATCGTTAAAAACGGATTTAAGGCCGCTTTTCGACTCGTTTATCATGCTCGCGGCATATGTAAGTATTTTTTCGAGCGGATAGTTGCCGAGCATTTTCATGCCGTGAAGGATAATCGTACCCTTCGGGAACAAATCGCCGTCGCGCAGAGTTACGCTCTGCCCCTTGCGGAACATCGAAGCCGAATACCAGCCTGAAATAACCGCGCCGATACCCGACAAGTGCTTAGCGATTTTCGCATAAGGCAGCGTATACGCGAGCGCCGCGGAAAACGGCACGGACACAGAGCAAATCGCGGCGGCCGCCCAGAAGAAGTTGTGCGCGTCCCCATTCCCGAAAGACGCTGCCGCCGCGAACACAAGCGTCGCGACAATTGTAATCGGCGAAAGGTATGACCAGAAGCTCTCCGAGGCGTCCGTGTCATACAGATGACGCAGAAAAGCCTTTATATCAGCGTCATCCACCTTATGGACAAACGTACCGCTTTCGCTTTCGTTTATTACAACGCAGGACGGGTTTTTAACGGCCAAAGCCGCCCTGCATGAGCGCAGGCGCGCGTTTTCCCTGAGGTAACCGCCGTAAAGGGAAAGCGCGAGCGCGAAAGATGTTATCGAGGAGTACGGCAGCCATCCGCCCCACTGCGGCTTAAGCATAATCATAACCGTATGCGTGAGCGTAACAAGGTTTGAAAACGCGAGTGTCGTGTCCAGATTCGGTTTCAGCTTGAAAAGCCTCGCGAACCCGCCCGCGATAATATCCAGAGACGTAAGCATAACAAGGCACTGGAGCATAACGGTTAAAAACAGAAATCTGAAGGGGTTATTGATATACGCGATAATATCAGGCATATACCAGCCCATAACCGAATAAAAACTCATATATATAAGCGGAATACAGAGCAAAAAGCATACAATTGTACGGCCGCGGTATTTATTCCGCTTTTTCTCGAAAACCGCCGAATACTCCTCGATTGTGTCGGGGATATCGTATTCGGGAACAACCTCCTTAAAGCTCAGCTGGTGATAATCGTCCTTTTTGCTTTTATCCTTAATACCTTCAATAACTTTTGTATCACCGTAAATACCGTCATCCCACGGCTTTATGATTTTCGT
>JAAYXM010000099.1 GCA_012515925.1 Clostridiales bacterium | reverse complement strand
GTATCTCCTCACGGTTTCGGGCGTCTGCAAGCTCTTGCCGCTGAAGCTCGAGCTTCCGGTTTGCCCGCTCATACGCGGTGTTTACGGTTTTCATAACATCCCGCGCTTTCTTTTGCAGCCTGTCCTTCTCGTCTCTTATATCATAAAAGTCGCGCAGCAGACAAGACATATCCTCATAAACTTTAAGCCTGTACAGGCCGCCGTACTGGGTAATCGGGACAAAGCTGAAATCCGCGGGTTTGTCCCCGTCATACAGTATGCAGGGCTTGAAACCTCCCGATTTTACGGCGGTAAATATATTCTCGGCCTCCGCCGCTACGCGCTCGCGTTCGCTGTCGGAAAGCCCGCGTATACCAATCGTCGTATCACCCGCGGCGCGGTAGGCAATCTCGCGGCATATAAGCGGCGATACACCGAAAAACGTGTCAAGCAGCCATTTTTCGACGCTTTCATCCTTTTTCGCGCCGCAGAGCATTTCGAAGATATCCGCGCGTTTATAATCAAACGGACTGAGCTTGTTCTGTTTCGGCGGCAGGTCGTAAATAAGCCCGGGTAGAACCTGGCGCTTTTCGCTCATCGCGATATCAATGCGCTTTAACGCGTCGATTATCATGTTTTTGCCGTCACGGAGTATTATATTCGAATGCCGCCCCATAAGCTCCGCGGTCAGTGTTTTTTTCGCGGGAAGTCCCAGCTCGTCCATAACGTCTATCTCGAAGTCAAGGATACGCTCAAGCCCGGGCTGGGAAACGCGCCTGATACGCCCGCCCGTAAGATGCTTTCGGAGCAGCATGCAGAACATCGGAGCATTGGGCGGGTTTTCGCGCATGCCGTCCAATCCGCATACACGCGCCTTTCCGGGGTTTGCGGAAATCAGAAGCCTTCCGGGAGCCTTCGCGCCGCGAACGGCGAGTACTATCTCGTCGCGCTCGGGCTGGTGTATCTTGTCTATCCTCGCGCCCTCAAGCGCGCGGGACAACTCGTCTTTTAAGCCCGCGACGAACATTGCGTCAAGAGACATTTTCCGCTCCTTTCAGCGCTTAAAATAATCATAAGGCGGAGTATTGGAATCGGCAATCTTAACCGTTATATCCGAAAAGCTGTCGCGGATAATATCGCTTAAGTATTCGCATACGACGTTTTCCGTTGAAAAATGCCCCGCGTCAATCAGGTTTACGCCAAGCTCCCGCGCCTTTAAAAACCTGTCATGCTTTATGTCCGCGGTCAGAAGCGTATCGCAGCCCAGACCGTACGCGCGTTCGAGATATCCGCCGCAGGAGCCGCCGCCCACCGCCACTCGCCGCACGGGTTTTCCCGAGCTTAAGTATCTCAGGCAGCTCTCGCCGAGGTTACCGCTTGCGATTTCAAGGAATTTTTCGATTTCCATGTCTTCCGGATATTCGCCGTACCGGCCGCCTCCGTAAACGCCCGTAGAATCCTCGCCGAGAGGTTCGAGCACGTTTATCCGATTAAGGCCGAGCTTTTGGGCGATTATATCGTTTACGCCGCCGTTCGCGACGTCCAGATTCGTATGCATGCAAATCGCGGATATATTGTTTTTTATAAGCTCTATGACAAGACTTCCCGTCACGTCGCCGGAAACCACCTTAGTAAGCGGGCTGTATATGAGCGGATGGTGCGCGACAATCAGCCCCGCGCCGCTCTCAACGGCCTCCCTGATTACCGGTCGGGTTATATCAAGCGCGACAAGCACCCGGCTGACGGGAGCGTCCAAGTCCCCCACAAGGTGCCCGACATTGTCGTAATCAAACGCATATTCCACGGGCGCGGCAACGTTCAGTATTCTTAAAACATCATTCACGTTCGGCATTTTCTTCTCTCCTTCTTTTAAGCGTATCTATTATTCCCGATAAATATACGACGGCATCTTCTTCGTAGGCTTTTGCTTTTTTTAACCCCTCAAGCCTGACCGAAAGCTTATGTATGACCCTTCCGGCAAATTCACAAAACAGCGGGTGGCCGCCTGCCGCCCGGCTCGCGTACAGCTCTGACGGGTCAAGGATATCCGTGTTTCCGGGTATGACGGTAAGTATAATGTAAAGCTTATCTCCTTCACGGACATAGCTTTCGTCGGTTATCGCGTATCCGTTATGATAGAGAAACTCCCGAAGCTCGAAGTCCGCCGTCATTGGCTGGAGAAACAGCGTACAGCCCGGGTTTCCGGTCCATTCGGCGCGGGAAAGTATGCCCGCGATTGTCTCCCCGCCCATACCCGCGATAATTACGGTCCGGCACGGGGGAACGCCGTCAAGCCCGTCGCGAAGCATCGGTATTATCCGACCGATAAGCCCCGCGCGCGCTATATTGGCCTTTGCGCGGGACAGCGGCCCTTTGCGAATATCGCAGGCGTAAACGGTTTTTGCCCTGCCGCTTTGAACAAGCCATAATGACAGTCCCGCGTGGTCACAGCCTACGTCCGCGGCGGTATCGCAGGGCGGGATTTTTTCGGCAATACCCGCAAGCCTCGGCGAAAGCTTAATCATGTTCTACCTCCGGGGTTGATTTTTCGGACATGCGCTGTGCCTTCCCGTAAACAAGGCTTGCTATCAGATTGGTGCCGCTAAGCGTAATAAAGAATATTATTACGCTCCGAGTATCCGCCGGGATAAGAAGCGAAACGAAAATACCGATAATCCTTCCGGCGTCAAGCGTAATCAGCCTGACGGCGGTATACTCGGCGCGCGTGTCGCGCTTACGGGACATGCCAAGGGCCGATTCGTAGTTTATGAAGTCCGCGGGCACGTTGAGCATGATAAGCGCCACGGCGTCGAACACGCAATAGGCTATGACCGCGACGGAAGTCGTCCATACAAGAAGGCTCGAGGTAAAGATTATGCTTAAAACCGCGCCGGTGAACATCAGGACCAGCCTGCCCCTGTGTGATAGGTTGAGCTTTCCGATTATGTAAAACGCCGCAATCGAAGAGAGCCCCGCAAGCATGTTCTTTACGCCAAGTATAAACTCGTTTGATGTCAGCGAAAAAATCAGTATATTGAAATAGTATGTGTAGATACCTTGTCTGAGCCCGAGCAGAAACTGCCCCGCCATGACCGACACCGCCGCCCGGATGTTTTCGGCATCGCGGAAAAACGGGATTACCGCAAGCTTACTTTCGCTTTTCTCTTCCTTTTTGAGTCTGCGTATATTGAGTATGGCTAAAATAAAGAAAACAAGAGACAGCCCGAAAATCACCATATATCCCGTCATTCCGGGCGCTTTTACAATAACAAAGCCCGATACCATGGGGACGGTGAGCGCGATAATGTTTGCGAAAAACCCGTGAAGCGTAATCGCCGGGAACCTGTTTTCGCTGTTGCTGTAAAGCTGAAAGCAATTAAAATGCGCCGTAAAGTAAAGCCCGCTCCCCGTCGAGATAACAACCGCGACAAGCGGATAAAAATAAACACTTTTATCCCGGAGCAGGAGCAGAAGCGAATACCCCGCGGCGTACAGTACAAAACCCGCTATAATATACCTGACGCTTGATATTATGTGCGAAAGCCGGAGCGCTATGTAAAAAACCGCCGCCTCGCAGGCATAATAGACTATATGATAAATCGCGAGTGTCGTAATATCACGGTTTATCTGAAACAAAAACGTGGATATAAAAAGCGAAGAAAACGTTGTCCCGATGAGCAGCAGCGCATAGGAAGCCGTGAAAACCTTGAAATCCGACGAAAACAGGCTCAGGCCGAGCAGGTCGGAGATGTAGCCGGATATACGCAGGCGGGTTCTCATATGAATTCCTCCGTAAAGCTAAAATAACCTCCGTCAGAATTAATAGATGGAGGTTATTAAGGACACAAAAAAGGTGCTTAAAAGTTGAACCCTTAAACTACTTGTCCGCCAGGTGATTATTGAGTTTTTCCAAAAGCGAATCCACGTCGATACCGTGGACCGCGCATGCCTGTTCGAGCGTCTCCGCGCGCGCGGAGGGGCAGCCCAGGCAGTGCATGCCGATTTCAAGGAAGTACGGCGCGGTAGTCCTGTCAAGGTCAAGAATATCTCCGATAATGCTGTCCTTTGTAATTTTCGCCATTGTCTTTACCTCCGGTTAGTCTGTTTCGGGCGGGCACGTGCTCTTCCCGCCTTACGTGTATTATATAGGTAAGCCGACTGATTTTCAATACCTTTAAATATTATTTTCCCCCGGCTGGACCGTAGTCCCCGTTTCCCGATAAGCCGGATGCGAATACTATTATTTCTTCGTAATAAACGTATTTGTATAATCCTCCCCCGCCGGGGAGGATTATACCGGGTTTAGCGCGGGTCTTTTCCACGCGGGGCATGAGATTAACCGTTGTTATTTTCGGGGTTGTTCTCCCCGTTGCCGCGGTTTTCCCTTATACGTTCGTGCAGGTATTCAAGCGCGTCGGAAAGCCCGCCGAGTGAATCGATAAGCCCGATATTGACCGCCTCTTCTCCGTAAATCACGCTTCCCACATCGGTCGCGAGCTCGCCCGTTTTTAGCATATACTCACGAAAGGTTTCCTCCGAGATTTTCGAGTTCTTGGTTACGAATTTAATAATCCGCTCCTGAACGCGCTCGAAATAATTGAACGTCTGCGGCGCTCCGACAACGACGCCGCTCATTCTGACCGGATGAATCGTAATCGCCGCGGACGGCGCGATTAACGACCGGTGCGCCGCGACCGCGAGCGGGACGCCGATGGAATGACCGCCGCCTAAAATCAGAGATACCGTCGGCGTTTTCATACCCGAAATAAGCTCGGCAATCGCAAGGCCCGCCTCAACGTCGCCGCCTACCGTGTTAAGCAGTATCAGAAGCCCATGTATGTCCTCGCTCTCCTCAATCGCGGCAAGCTGCGGGCATATATGCTCGTATTTCGTGGATTTATGCTCGGACGACAGAATATTATGTCCCTCAATCTGTCCCGCTATGGTTATGCAGTGGATATTCCCTTTTTTCGTTTTTGTGACCACCGAGCCGGTTTCGACTATGTCCTCCCGACGCTGCTCCTGTACCTCGGGTTCTTTTTTGGGTGTGTTCCCGTCGCTCATGAATCGCTTCCCCTTCGTTGATTTGCTTTTATTTTGTCCCGACTCGGACAAAAAATACAAAAACCGCTCTTTTACAAAAGAGCGGTTTTACGATTTCTTATTGTCCTTTATTCTGTTCCGACTGCTGGTTGAGCTTCTGGGCCTCCTGCACATTGGATGAACTGCTCTGGGTTCCGCCGGAAGTGAAGGACGCGCCGCCGGACTGCGCGTTTAACTTTTTGGCTTCCTGCGCGCCGGAGTTTGACCCCATATTGGACTGCCCGCCCTGCGCGGACTGGTTATTTAATTTTTTCGCTTCCTGTAAGTTAGAATCCATGAAAAAATCCCCTTTTTCATAATTTGTTAATATCCAATCACAATACCTGATCAGACTATATTTATTTTTTCAATAAACCCGTTACTTATTACGGAAAAAACTTCAATTCGATATAAACCGAAAAAACCCGACCGCGGCGGCGGGTGACAATTCCGCTAAAAACGCTTCCGGCCGCGGGCATCTGACCGCGGCCGGAATAAAAGGCACGGCGGGGAAAAACGCGTCGTGCCCGATACTTCAAGGTATCCGGAGCAAAGAAAAGAAAAACCTCAATCAGCGCAATCCCCGCCGTACTTTTACAATATGCCGCGCGGATAATTTTAGTTCCGTATCCGTTGACCAAACCAAAAGTATAATATACAATATAGGCTGTAAATTGTACCGTACGGAGGAAAAGTAATGATAAAAATATCGCCATCCATACTTTCGGCGGATTTTGCCAATCTCGAAAGCGAGCTTAAGCGTCTTGAGGACGCGGGCGCCGACTTCGCGCATATCGACGTTATGGACGGGCATTTTGTTCCGAATATATCAATCGGCGCGCCGGTTGTAAAAGCGCTGTACCGCGTTACCCGTCTGCCCCTCGATGTGCACCTGATGATTTCGGACCCGGCGTTTTACCTTGACGATTTCATAAAAGCGGGAGCAAGCTTTATAACTATACATACGGAATGCGTCTCGAATGTCCGCGAGACTCTTACGCGCATAAAGGAGGCGGGGATTTACGCCGCGGTTTCGATTAAACCCGGTACCCCGGCGGACGTTATAAACGAATACATAGATATTCTGGATATGGTTCTGGTAATGACCGTGGAGCCGGCCTTCGGCGGGCAGAAATTCATCGAGGCCTGTCTTCCGAAAATCGCGCAGGTTCGCGGAATAATAGACGCGAAAAACCCGAAATGTCTGCTTGAAATCGACGGCGGCGTCACTCCCGAAAACGCGCCGCGCGCGGTTTCGGCGGGGGCAAACGTTCTTGTGGCGGGCTCCTCCGTATTCGGCGCGCCGGATATTAAAGCCGCGGTTTCCGCCCTGCGCTGCGGGAAAGGCGGGTAAGGAATTGACTAAACGCACGAAACACAGTTTTCTTCACGGCGCCCTGATTCTCACAGCCGCCGCGGTCATTGTCAAGATTGTGGGCGCTTTGTTTAAAATCCCGCTCAACATTATCATCGGCGGGGACGGTATGGGCTTTTTCTCGACCGCGTACGAGCTGTATATGCCCGTTTACGTCCTGTCCAACGCGGGTCTTCCCGTGGCGATAGCGCGTGTTGTGGCCGAGTGCTCCGCAAGCGGAAGATATCTTGACGCGAGAAAAACCTTAAGGCTCGCAAATATTATATTTTTAATAACCGGATTTACCGGCTTCTGCATTATGTTCTTCGGCGCGGGCGTTCTCGTTGATTTTATCGGCAACCCGGGCGCGTATCTCGCGGTGCGCGCTATGGCGCCGACTGTTTTCTTCGTTTGCCTGACCTCGGCGTACCGCGGCTATTACGAAGGGCTTCAGAACATGTACCCCACCGCGCTTTCGCAGGTTGTTGAGGTAGTCACAAAGCTGGTGCTCGGCTTCGGGCTCGCGATGTTTATTTATAACGCGGGCATGAACGGCTTTAACTTAAACGGCACGGTGTTCGGGAAAGCCTACGCCGATTTTGACTCGGCGCAGATCGCGGTGGCGCAGTACGCCGCGGCGGGCGCGATACTGGGCGTGTCGGCGGGCGCGCTGTTTTCCGCGTTAGCGGTCTTCTTAAGGCATAAGATTTTCGGGGATAAAATAACGCCCGAGGAGCTTAACGCCCCCCAGACCGTTATGAGAAAACGCACGCTGATTAAAAAAATCGTGACAATCGCGATTCCTGTGGCTTTGGGCTCTATTGTCGGACAGCTGACCGGTATTATAGATTTATTTTCGGTGCTTAACCGTTTGGGACATGCCGCGGATCTTGACTTTTCCGCCGTCATCGGCGCGTACAAAAACGCGGACCTTGCCGGGAAAAACATCGAAGACCTGCCGAATTTCCTGTTCGGCTGCTATAAGGGCATGGCGGTTACGCTGTATAACCTTATCCCGACGTTTACCGTGGCAATCGGTATAAGCGCGCTTCCGCCGATAACCGTCGCGTGGACTTCAAAAAACATGACCGCGCTTAAAAGGAACGTCGAATCCGTGCTTCGGGTTACAATGCTGCTCGCGATTCCGGCGGGAATAGGATTGTCCGTCCTGTCGGGACGTATACTCATGCTGCTTTTCGGCAGCCGGCCCACCGAGGCCGCGGTCGCGGCGCCGCTTCTCACGGTTTTGGGTATCGCGGTGGTTTTCTCCTCCGCGTGCTCACCGATAAACAGCATGCTCCAGGCAATCGGCCACGCGAAGCTGCCTGTTAAAATTATGGTGGTTTGCGCCGCGATTAAGCTTTTAATTAACTATGAGCTCGTCGGCATACCTGGAATCAATATTATGGGCGCCGCGATCGGCACGCTTGTCTGCTACGTTCTGATTATGGTAATAAGCCTTATATTCCTTCTTAAGATAACCCGGATTAATCCCGATTTGAAATCCGTTTTTCTTATGCCGCTTATATCCGGACTTATCTGCGCGGCGGTCGCGTATTGCTGCGCTAATCTGTTTGATTTGTTCATGCCGGCCCGGTTCTCCGTCGTACCCGCGATTATTGCCGGCATTATCGCGTATTTTGCCGCGCTTGTGCTGCTTAGGGTAATATCCGAGGAGGACCTCAGGATGCTCCCGAACGGCGAAAAGCTTGTGGCGTTTTATAAAAAGCTCCCCAGTATAGTTTCCAGACACTAATCTTTAGACAATATCGGGCGTGGAGACGAAACAATCGTCTCCACGCCCTGTTTTCCTCGTCTACTATAACTATTTCCTGACTACTACCCGCGCAGCCCTCGTCTACTAATGTCTGGTGTCCGGTGCCTGGCAACTAATTAATCCGGTCTGCCGATTCTGTTAAGCTCGGCCTCGTCCATCAGGATTATATCGAAATCGCGTTCCTTGCCGGCACGGAATATCGTAAGCGTAACGGTGTCGCCCGCTTTGAACTGGTCGCGGATTTTTTTGATTTCCTCCGTGGACGTAAGCGGCGTACCGTTCATTTTTGTGATTACGTCACCGCGCTGGATGCCTTTTCTGTACGCGTCCGAGTGCGGGTGGACATATTCGATATAGAGCCCTTCCTTAAGCCCGTAGAACATCGCGTCCTGCTTTGTAATCGTTGTTCCGTTAATACCGATGGACGGGCGCCCCTTGACGTAGCCGCGGGAGATAAGCTCGTCTATAATCGGCTTCGCGGTGTTAATCGGAATCGCGAACCCGAGACCTTCATAATACGAAATGCCGATTTTTACCGTGTTTATTCCGATTACCTGCCCGTATTCGTTGACGAGCGGTCCGCCGGAGTTGCCCGGATTAATCGAGGCGTCGGTTTGCAGAAGCGTCATGTTCCGGTCCTCGATGACTATATCCCGGTTTATCGCCGAAATGATTCCGGACGTGACCGTGTTCTGAAGCTGAATCCCGGCCGGGTTTCCGATAGCGACCGCCATATCGCCCTGTTCGAGCTTATCGGAATCGCCGAAGGTGGCGGCGGGCATTCCGTTCGCTTCCACCTTCAGTACGGCAAGGTCGGTCCGTGAGTCCGTACCCACAACATACGCGTTGTACTTGTCGCCGCTGTCCGTAATAACCGATATTTTCGTCATTCCCTGGATAACATGGTTGTTAGTGATGATGTACCCGTCCTCCGTCATGATTATTCCGGAACCTACGGAGGTATTCGAAAAGTTAGCGCTGCCCTCGCCGATGACTCCCACGACGGAAGCTCTGACCTTTTTCGCGATCTCCTTGACCGAAAGCTTGCCGCCCTGGTTGGTCTGGTTATCGCCGCTCGGGGTATTGTCAATCTTAAGGTGTTCTTCTATATCCGGCTCCTCGCGCTGCGGCAGAAGGCTTTCGCCGTTTTTCTCGATTACAATACCGTTTCTGCTGACTTCGATTTTTATATTCTTCAAATACCCGAACACGCCGGAGGCCACCACGCCGATAAGCAGCAGATATAACCCCATAACCGCGATTACTATCGCTGTAATCAGTTTGTTGTTTTTTCTGTTTTTGATTTTCATATTGATTCGTTTGCCGCGATACTCGGGCGGCGTGTACCCGGGCTCTTCGGTTTTTGCGTTTTCGTCCGCGGTATACTCCGCGCGCTCGTCCGTCGGGTTTGCCGCGAAATCCGCGGCGTCGTTTTTGTCCGTTTCGGAATACTCCGAACTCTCAACCGGTTGGCTTTCTTCGGAATTATCGGTATTCTCTTCCCGGCTTTCTTCGACGTTTTCCGAAACCGCTTCTTCGGTAATCCCGATACTTTCCGAATCCGCGGACTCTTCCCGGATTTCGGCCGTGTTTTCCGGCTCCTTCCGTTCCGCTTCGTTGTTTTCGGTATTATCGTTTAAGCTTTTCCCGTTCTCTTCAAACATTTTATATCCTCCTTAAATACGGCTGACTTTATTATAAGGCTGTAACTCCGCCGATTTGAAAATAGTATATGAAGCTTTTGTTAACGTTTTTTTAAGTACTGCTTCCTTGACTCTAAAGCGCATGCTTAATTGCGGCTTTGCC
>JAAYXM010000098.1 GCA_012515925.1 Clostridiales bacterium | reverse complement strand
CTAAACGGGTTCAAATCCGAAGTAGTCCAGTATCCCGAGGTAAATAGCGAATGCTATCTGCTGCCGGTCGTCTCTTAGTATCGCCGCGTCATGGGTGTTCGTAAGAT
This sequence comes from Clostridiales bacterium, assembly GCA_012515925.1. Classification (GTDB taxonomy): domain Bacteria; phylum Bacillota; class Clostridia; order Oscillospirales; family JAAYXM01; genus JAAYXM01. Next base: position 12,384 of record JAAYXM010000098.1, on the reverse strand, counting down.
ACCCGGTTTCGACTAAAACCGCGGGCATTCTCGTCCTGCGCAGTACATACAGCGATTTGTTCACGCGGACGCCGTTATCGGCAAGGTCGGTGTTGTTTACGATTTCCTCCAGAATATGCTGGGCAAGCCAGTAGGCCTGCGTGAAAAACTCGTAAACATACACCTCGGCGCCGTTTATGTCCGGGTTTACGTTGGCGTTCGCGTGTATGCTTATAAAATAATCCGCGGGCCATTCATTCGCGAGCCGCACCCGTTCGGACAGGCTTGTCGCGTTATTCGTTCCGAGCACTGTGGTGGCGGTCGGTCTTGAAAGCCGTACCTCGAATCTCGGGTCGGCTCTCAATAAATCCGCGAGATAAATCCCTATCTGGTATGTTATGTCCTCCTCGATAAGGCCGTTGCCGCGGGCGCCGATGTTATGGAAGCCGGTCGGATTATGCCCCTGATCAATAAATATTTTAATAGCCAAAGAATCCTTCACTCCTTATCCTTTGTACTATTATTATATTAATTGGTTTATAATCCGTTCCCTCTCAGCGATAAACAAGAAGCCCCTGCCCGCCGGAGTCGGTCGGGGCATACCAAAGTCGGGGTAATCCGTTCCGCACCCTCAGCGGTAAAGGCGAAAAGCAACTGCCCGCCGGAGGCGGGCAGTTGCAAATCAGCTAACATCCTATGCCGCGGAATTTGTTGTATCTTTCCTCTCGCAGCTCGTCGCCGCTTTTGGCGATAAGCCGTTCAAGCTCGGCTTTAAGCTGCTTCTTAATTATATTAAACACCGACTCGGTATTCTTTTCGGGAATAATCCTCTCGATTACCCCGAGCCCAAATAAATCCCGCGCGGTCAGCTTAAGGTTTTCCGCGGCGATTTCCGCCTTCTGCGGGTCCTTAAACAGAATCGAGGCGCAGCCCTCCGGCGAAATCACGGAATAAACCGCCTTTTCAAGCATCCATACGCTGTTTGCCACGCCGAGGGCAAGAGCTCCGCCGCTTCCGCCCTCTCCGATAAGTATAGATATTATCGGAACCCTAAGCTCCATCATCGAACCAAGGTTTTCGGCAATCGCCTGCCCCTGTCCGCGCTCCTCCGCGCCGATTCCGCAGAACGCGCCCGCGGTATCGATAAAGCAGATGACGGGCCGCTTAAATTTCTCCGCCTGCTTCATAAGCCGTAACGCCTTACGGTAGCCCTCGGGATGAACCGACCCGAAGTTGCGGGACACGCGCTCCTTTGTGTCCGTGCCCTTTTCAATCGCGATAACCGTAACGGGCATATCGCAAAACATGGCTATACCGCCGACAATTGCGCGGTCGTCGCCGAACCGCCTGTCGCCGTGCAGCTCTATGAAATCCGTAAATATATTCCGGATATACGCCATGCCCGTAGGCCGGTTTTTATGCCGGGCGGCATATACATACTCAATAGCCTTCATTCGCTCGCCCCCCTATGCATATAAAGCAGCTTCGCTATCGTGTTCTTATGCTCTTTTCGCGGCACAATCGCGTCTATAAACCCCTTTTCGAGCAAAAACTCCGCGGTCTGAAACCCGGGCGGCAGCTTCTGCCGCGTGGTCTGGGCTATAACGCGCGGTCCGGCAAAGCAAATAAGCGCGCCGGGCTCGGCGATAACCATATCGCCCTCCATAGCAAAACTTGCGGTGACCCCGCCCGTAGTCGGGTTTGTGAGCACCGCGATATACAAAAGCCCGGCGTTGCCGTGTCTCATAACGGCACCGCTCGTCTTTGCCATCTGCATTAAGGACAGAATACCCTCCTGCATACGCGCCCCGCCGGATATCGTATACCCTACGACGGGCAGACGCATCTTTAAAGCATGCTCAAACAGCCGGGTAATCTTTTCGCCCACAACCGTGCCCATGCTGCCCATCATGAAGTCGCCCTCCATAATAAAAACCGCCGTCGGGTTCCCGCCGATTTCGCATGTGCCGCAGATTACCGCCTCGTTCTCGGCCGTCGCGAGCTTCGCGTTATGAAGCTTTTTTTCGTACTCCGGAAAGCCGAGCAGGTTCTCCGACTCCATATCGCCGAAAAGCTCGTCAAAGCTTCCGGCATCCGCGAGCGCGTTAAGTCTCTGACGCGCGCTTATTTTAAAATGATGCCCGCATTTTAAGCATACGTTAAGGCTTTCAATCAGCTCTTCGGAAAGAATCGACGCGCTGCAGCCCGGACAGCTTGTAAACATCTCGTCGGGTATCGTGGGCGTGTTTTTTTTGCCCTGTTTCAAAATCAGCTCAAGCTCGTTTTTAGGTTTTCTGAAATTAAACATTGCTTTCTTCCTTTCCCGTCAAAAGCTTTGGAAGAAAATCGGTGCAGTAGGAACCGTTGAGAAACTCCGGCCGCGTCAGAAGCTCCGTATGAAACTCCGAGTTATTCTCAATACCCTCGATAATAAGCTCGCATAACGCGGCCTTCATTTTCCTGATTGCCTCCTCACGCGTCTTCGCGTGGACAATCAGCTTTCCTATCATCGAATCGTAATACGGCGGTATCGCGTAATTCTGATACACCGCGCTGTCAAAGCGCACCCACGGCCCGCCCGGCGTATGCAGCGCGGTAATCTTTCCGCAGCTCGGGCGAAAGTCCTTATACGGGTTTTCGGCGTTTATCCTGCACTCTATCGCGTGCCCGTCGATTTTTATATCCTCCTGCTTAAACGGAAGCTCGACCCCCGCGGCAATCCTTATCTGCCATTTGACGATATCAATTCCGGTCACCATCTCGGTTACCGGATGCTCAACCTGCAGGCGCGTGTTCATCTCCATGAAATAGAAATTCCCGTCGCGGTCCACCAGATACTCGACGGTCCCGGCGTTTCTGTAGCCCACGGCGCGCGCCGCTTTAAGCGAAACCTCCGTCATTTTATCGCGAAGCCCTGAATCCACAAACGGGGACGGGCTTTCCTCAACCACCTTCTGGCTCTTTCGCTGCATGGAGCAATCGCGCTCGCCGAGACAAACGGCGTTTCCAGCCGAGTCGCATAAAAGCTGCATCTCGATATGCTTTGTGTCCGTCAAAAACTTCTCTAAATACACGCCGCCGTCGCCCGTGACGTTCTTAGCCTCCTCGCAGGCGGCGGTATACGCGCGCTCAAATTCCGCTTTGTCCCTGACAAGCCGGATGCCGCGTCCGCCGCCGCCCGAGCGCGCCTTGCATAAAAGCGGATAGCCGATTTCGTCCGCCCCGGCTTTGGCCTCGTCAGGACTATCGGGCACGCCGCAACCGGGAATAACCGGAACGCCGGCATCCCGCATTGTTTTTTTGGCTTCCTCCTTATCCCCCATTTTGCGGATAACCTCCGCGGTGGGACCGATAAACGTAAAGCCGTATTTTTCGCAAAGCTCGGCAAAGCGGCTGTTTTCGGAAAGCAGCCCGTATCCCGGGTGAATCGCGGTCGCGCCGGTGCATACCGCCGCGGACAGTATCGCGTTCATGTTGAGATAGCTCTCCGGCACGGTGTTTCCGCCGATACACACGCTTTCGTCGGCAAGGCTGACATGCAGGGCGTTTGAATCCGCCTGCGAATACACCGCAACCGTCGAAATCCCCATCTCCTTGCACGCGCGAATTATCCTGACGGCGATTTCGCCGCGGTTTGCCACAAGTATTTTGGAAAACAGACTTAATCGCCTCCCATCAACGCAAAGGAGAATTCGCCCTCAACACACAGCTTGCCGCGAACATACCCTTCGCCGCGCGCGAAATAAAACGGCGGCCTATCTCTTGTAATGCCGCAGCGAAACTCGATTGTATCGCCGGGCAAAACCCTGTTTCTGAATTTCACCTTGTCAAGGCTCGTAAAATACGGGGTTTTGCCGTCGGCCTTCCCGGCGAGCATAACGGCACAGGTCTGCGCCATCATCTCGCAGAGCATTACGCCGGGCACAACCGGATTCCCGGGAAAATGCCCGTTTAAAAAGAACTCGTCGCCTCTCACCGTATAATGCCCGACGGCGCCGCCGTCATCCGTAAGCTCAGCGTCGTCTACCAGAAGCATCGGTGGCCTGTGGGGCAGAATTTTCTCAATCCCGGCTTTGTTCATAGCTAAATCCTCAATATTCAGATAATACGGAAAAGCGGCTGGTCGTATTCCACAATCTGGCCGTTTTCAACGCATATTTCGACAATCTCTCCGTCGCGGTCCGAGGTTATTTCGTTCATAAGCTTCATAGCCTCGATTATACACAGCACGTCGCCCTTGCTCACGCGGTCCCCGACCCTGACAAACGGCTCCTTGTCGGGCGCGGGCGCGGCATAGTACACGCCCACCATCGGCGACGCAACCACATGCGCGCCGCCTTTGATTTTATCGGGAATCGTACCCTCCGCGGCGTCCGCGATAACCTGCCTCGTCGCGGGCTGCGCCGCGTGTCCGTGCGTATTAGCTTTTATTTTTATCTCGATATCGTCTGTTTTTACCTCGATGCTCTCGAGGTTGTTCTGCTTAATTATATCCGCGAGCTGCCTGATTTTCCCGATATCCATGGTTTATGCTCCTATCCGCCGCGCATCTTTCGCGGCAAGCAGTTATTCGCACTTTGTAAACGCCAGCACCCCGTTATGCCCGCCGAAGCCGAACGAGGCCGACATGGCGATATCTATTTCGGTATTCACGCTTTTATTAACGGTGTAATCAAGGTCGCATTCCGGGTCGGGCTCCTTATACCCGACAGTCGGCGGGATAACGCCGTTTTTAAGCGCCATAACCGCCGCGACCGCCTCGGCGCCGCCCGCGGCGCCCAGCATGTGACCCGTCATGGACTTGGTACTGCTTAAACGCACCTTTTTCGCCCTATCGCCGAACGCGGCTTTAACCGCAAGCGTTTCAAGCTTGTCGTTAAGCGGTGTCGAGGTCCCGTGGGCGTTGTAGTAGACATTTTGGCTTCCGTCATACCCCGCTTCGCTCAACGCCTGTTTTATCGCGTTCGCGGCGCCCTTCGCCTCCGAATGCGGCGCCGTAATGTGGAAAGCGTCACAGGTGTTGCCGTATCCCGAAACCTCGGCGAGGATTTTCGCGCCGCGGCGGCGCGCGTGCTCATATTCCTCAAGCACGAGGATTCCCGCTCCCTCGCCCAATACAAACCCGTCACGCCTCGCGTCAAACGGTATCGAGCTGTCGTCGGGAATATTTCGGGTGGACAGCGCCATCATATTCGCGAAGCCCGCGACCGTCAGCGGGTTAATCGCCGCCTCCGCGCCGCCCGCGATAATCGCGTCGGCATACCCGTGCTTAATCGCGCGATACGCCTCGCCAACCGCGTTTGTCGAAGTCGAGCACGCGGTGACGACCGGCAGGCAAGGCCCCTCTGCGTTAAACCGGATGGAAATCATGCCCGCCGCGATATTCGAAATCATCATCGGCACGAAAAACGGCGAGACCTTGCGGGGGCCGTCGTTTAATAGCTTTTCGGTCTCGGCGACAAACGTGTTCATGCCGCCTATCCCCGAGCCCACATACGCGCCGAACCGTTCGCGTTTAACGTTTTCCGTAATTCCGCTTGACTTTACCGCCTGCTCCGCCGCGGCAACCGCGTACTGCGTGTATAAATCCATGCGCCGCGCCTCGGCTTTGCCCGCATATTGAAGTATATCGAAGTCTTTGACCTCCGCGGCGATTTTCACCTTGTGCTCGGCCGTGTCAAATTTTGTAATATAATCAATGCCGCATTTACCGTTTACGAGGTTCTTGAAAAACGCGTCAGCGTCGTTTCCGAGCGGAGATATAATTCCGAGACCGGTCACGACCACCCTTTTAGCGTATTCGACCTCCTCGGCCAAACCGTATACAAGCTTGCCGTCATCTGTTTTAATAGCTCTTTTCACATGCAAAGCCCCCCGTCTACACGAATTACCTCGCCGGTTATGTATCCGGCCAAATCCGAAAGCAGGAATACCGCGAGCCGGGAAACGTCCTCCGGACGCCCCACACGCTTAAGCGGAACCGCTTTCACCGCCTCTTCGAGAATCTTTTCGGGCATTGCCGCCGTCATATCCGTTTCGATAAACCCCGGCGCAATCGCGTTGCAGGTGATATTCCTTGACGCAAGCTCCCGCGCGACGGTTTTAGTAAGACCTATCATGCCCGCCTTCGCGCTCGCGTAGTTCGCCTGACCCGCGTTGCCCATAATCCCCGCGACGGACGTAATATTAAGTATCCTGCCGGCGCGCTTTTTCATCATATGTGAATAAACATGCCGAATCATATTAAACGCGCCCTTGAGGTTTACGTTAATAACCTCGTCAAATGCCTCCTCCTTCATCGAAAGCAGGAGCGAATCGCGGGTAACACCCGCGTTGTTGACAAGCAAATCTATCCCGCCGAAATCCTCTATGATTTTATCGATTGTCTTTTTGGTTTCTTCAAACAAGCCCACATCGCACTGATAGGCCTTTGCCTCACCGCCGAGCTTTTTAATCTCGCCGACGGTTTCCTCCGCCGCCGCGGTATTTCCCGCGTATATGACAGCGACCCGGGCGTTGTTTTCAGCCGCCTCAAGCGCGATCGCCCTTCCGATACCGCGGCTCGCGCCCGTGATTACGGCAACTTTACCGGTTAGCATTGCCGAGCACCTCCAAGGTAGTATCAAGACTTTTTTTGTCCTCCACATTAAGAACAACCGCGTCCGGGACGGTTTTTGAAATCAGCCCGCAAAGGGTTTTCCCCGCGCCGACCTCGATAAACGTCCCGACTCCGGCTTTACGCATCGCGTGAATCGTCTTCTTCCAAAGCACGGGGGAATTTACCTGCCGAAACAGCAAATCCGCGCCCGTGTATATATCCGCGGTGACGTTCGCGTAAACTGGGATTTCGGGAGTCTTAAAGCTTAAATCCTTAAAATCCCGCCTGAGCTTTTGCGCGGCCCCGTCCATAAACGGGGAATGAAACGCGCCGCTGACCGCGAGCCTGACCGCCTTCCCGCCGCGCCCGCGCACCTTTTCCGCCAGAATATCCGCCGAATTCGCACCGCACGCGACGACCATCTGACCGTCGCAGTTGTAATTTACGGGATAAGCGTCTTTAACTTCGGACGCTATTTCCGCGACCGCGTCGTCGGAAAGCTTAAGCACCGCGAACATCGCGCCGGGGAATTTCCGCGCGCATTCGTCCATGTATTTTGCCCGCGCGCATACGAACGTAAACGCGTCCTCAACCGTCAGATACCCGCCGAACGCGAGCGCCGGTATTTCGCCCAGCGAAAAGCCGGCCAGACAGTCGGGGGTAACGCCTGCCTCGCGCAGCGCCCCGGCCGCCGCCAAATCCGCCGCGAACAGGCATGGCTGCGTATTCAAAGTTTCCGAAAGTGTTCCCTTATCCGCGGTAAAGCACTGCTCCGATGTCCCCGGACGCAGCGTATCCGCGGTTTTAAAAACGTCTTCGGCGGCTTTCGAGCATAAACAAAGCTCTTTTCCCATTCCGGCAAACTGCGCGCCCTGACCTGAAAAAACAAACGCGGTTTTACTCATAAACTCGTACCCTTGATAAGGCGCTCCGCCTGCGAAAACATCTCTTCGATGATCTCAGAGCAGGTCTGCTCCTTTTTCACAAGTCCGCAAATCTGCCCGGCCATGAAGCAGCCGGTTTTCTCGTCGCCCTCGGTAACCGCGCGCCTGAGCGCGCCGACTCCGGATTCCTCAAGCTCCCCGAGCGTGATTTCGGTATTATACTCGTTTTTGTGAAACTCACGCGAGAAGCTGTTTTTAATCGACCTGACGGGATGACCCAGCCGCCGCCCCGTCACTATTGTGTCGATATCGCGCGCGTTAAGCACGCGGTTCTTATAATTCTGGTGAATAGCGCACTCCTTCGCGACCAAAAACCTTGTACCCACCTGTACTCCGGACGCGCCGAGCATAAACGCCGCGGCAATCCCGCGCCCGTCGCCGATACCGCCCGCCGCGATTACGGGGATATTTACCGCGTCACATATTTGCGGGACAAGCGTCATAGTTGTTGACTCGCCGATATGGCCGCCCGCCTCGTAGCCCTCCGCGATAACCGCGCAGGCGCCCGAGCGCTCGACCATTTTCGCGACCCCTACCGACGCCACAACGGGCACGACGGATATCCCCGCGGCAAGCCACTCTTTCATGTATTTTGACGGCATTCCCGCGCCCGTCGTAACCACCGGAACGCGCTCGTCAATGACAAGCTTCGCAATCCCGTCGGCATGCGGGCTCATAAGCATAATATTGACGCCGAAGGGTTTATCCGTAATTTCACGGATTTTTTTAATTTCCGCCCTGACAATCTCCGCGGGCGCGCTGCCCGCGGCAATTATCCCGAGCCCGCCGGCGTTTGACACCGCTCCGGCAAGGCTCGCGTTTGCCACCCAGGCCATGCCGCCCTGGAATATCGGGTATTTAATACCGAATAAATCGTTTATAACCGTTTTCATAAAAACTCCCGAAGTTTTTTAAAGCTTGCTGTCAATCAGTTTAACCGCGTCGCCCACGGTCTTAAGGTTATCCTCAAGCTCGATTGAGATGCCGAATTCGTCTTCAAACTCCATGATAAGCTCAACGGTGTCAAGCGAATCGAAGCCCAGGCTTTCAAACGTGGTCTCCTCTTTTATCTCCGATACATCGATATCACGGTTTTTCGCGATAAGTTTAGCGGCTCTTTCAAATGTCATTGTAAGATCCCTCTTTTTTTATAAATTTATATTTCTATCACGCACGCGCCGGTGGTAAGGCCACCGCCGAATGCCGATAAAACTACTATATCCCCGCTTTCAAGCTCGCGGGTTTCAAACAGCTCGCTTAAAAGAATCGGTATGCTCGCCGATGAGGTGTTCCCGTACCTGTCAATGCCGAGCACAAGCTGGTCATCACGAAGATTCAGCTTTTCCGCGGCGGAGCGTATTATCCGCAGGTTCGCCTGGTGCGGGATAACCTTTTTAACCTTATCGGTGCCGATACCCGCGGCGGCGAGCACGTCGGTTATATCCCGTATCATCGCGCTGACCGCGAACTTGAACACCTCGCTGCCCGTCATATGCACATACTGTTCTTTGTGTTCTTTACCGGCAAACGGGCTGTTCCCGGTGTTTCCCGGAATAAACAGAAGCTCGTCGTCGCCCTTCGCGGTAATCTTAATCGCGCGAAGTCCCGCGCCCTTAGCCAGCACCGCCGCGCCCGCGCCGTCCCCGAACAGGACGCAGGTAGCCCTGTCGTTCCAGTCTAAATACTTAGACATCATCTCAACGCTTACAATCAGGATATTCTCCGCCCTTCCGGCGTCGAAATACGCCGCCGCGACATCGAGCGCGAATATGAAACCGCTGCATGCCGCGTTTATATCAAACGCCGGACAGGCGGCGCCGAGCTCACGCTGGATAAGGCACGCGAGCGAAGGCGTCACATAATCGCCCTGCATCGTCGTGCATATAATCAGGTCGAGGTCACCGGCATCAAGCCCGGAATTACAAACCGCGGTTTTCGCCGCGGAAACCGACAAATCAAGCATGCTTTCACCCGTGCTGATAAACCTGCTTTTTATGCCGGTACGCGAGCTTATCCATTCGTCGCTCGTATCGACGTATTTCGATAAATCGCTGTTTGTAACGGCAAGAGCCGGGTGCGCCATGCCCGTACCGATTATTTTAAAGCTCATTTCATACTCCATTCAAGTTTATTTGCAGTAGCGATCATGCAGTTGGCTGTTTTCCGGCATAAGCTCACGGGAAATAATCCGGAGCATGTCTTCAAACTGTTTTGCCTGTTCGGGTGTAAACCTTTTTCTTATCCGGTCCATCACCACCTTAATATACTCGTTGTTGATATTATAATAATCGAGAAATTTCTTCGTCACCTTCAAATGATATTCGCGTTTGTCGGAATCGGAATTCTTCTTTTCGATATAGCCTTTACTGATAAGGGAGTTGACCTTATATGTCGCGTTCGGTTGCGAAATCCCGATACATTCGGCGAATTCGCGAATCGTCGGCTCCCGCAGGGTATAAATAACCTCCGCGGCGAACGCCTCGGTGGCGCTTAAGCTCCCCACGCGCTCGTGCACCCTGTCAAATATGCCAAGGTAAAAATTGAGCTTGAACTTGGCGTAGACCTCTTTAAAAATCTCTTCCAGCATAACCGCGCCCCCGCAACATACTTAAAAAATTTTAATTAAAATATTTTAAATAAGTTATAGCACAATTTACCCATGCTGTCAAGAATAATATGTCGTGTTTCCCTCCCCCGGTGAATTGCAGACTCGCGTGTTTCCACTTCACTTCGCTTATTCTCTCCCGGGAATAACCGACACAGTGAAGACACAGCGGGGACGGCAGATAGTAGCCGGAAAACAGTTATTAATTATTAGTTGATAGTAGGCGAAAAAAAAGTAACCCCCGTCCACTAACCGCTAACTACTGTTTCCTAATAACTAAAAGGAACACGCAAGTAATATTTTACCGCCTGAGCGCCGATTTAATCCTTACCGCGAGCCACGACGCGAAAATACAGACCAGAATATCCTTCGGTATTTCAATCGTAACGCTTGTCAGCAGTATCGCCGAAAGCGGTATGCCCGTATTCATATACGCGTTTAATATAATATACCTGTATATAATCCCCGGCAGATAAAGCGCGGCAAGTCCCAAAAGCCCCGCGATAACATGCGCTTTATAGCTTTTCCGTTTGCTTTTCTCCAGAAGCTTTCCGATTACCGCCGCGGCAAGAATAAAGCCGGCTAAATACCCGAAGCTCGGGCGGAGCGCATAATCAATCCCGCCTCCGCCCGCGAACACCGGAACACCGCATAGCCCGATTAAAACATATACCGTAACCGCCGCGGCCCCCGCCTCCGCGCCGAGTATCATACCGGAAAGCAGCACGGTAAGCGTCTGAAGCGTTATGTAATCAAAATACGGCAGCGGGATTTTTATAAACGCCCCTGCCGCCGTCAACGCCGAAAACAGCGATATAAGAACCATCCCGTAAACTCTTTTTTTCATGGTCTGACGCTTACCTCTCCTGACAGCAAGGCAAATCTCCGACCGCTTTTGTCCTCGACTGTCAATACCCCGTTTTCGTCAATATCAACCGCGCGGCCGCGGGTCAGTCCGTCAAAGCCGTATACGTTTACTTCCTTCCCGAGAACGCATGAGCGCGCGCGGCATTCGTTTATCACACGCCGCCTTGTCAGGTCATATTCTTTCTCCAAACCGTCCGTTATTTCCAAAACGTTTGAGATTAGCTTGCACGCGAGCCTGTTTCTGAGTCCGCCCGCGGTTTCGCCGAAAACCGCCCCGTAAACCTCGGAAATCTCACGCGGCGGGATATCCTTATATACGTTTATTCCTATACCGATAACGATATACTCTGTCTGACCGTCTTCGCAGTTAACCGACGCTTCGGTCAGAATTCCGCCGATTTTTCTACTGTTTAAATACAGGTCGTTAACCCATTTGATTAAAACCTTTTCCCCGGCGTCAACAAAGCTATCAATCGCGCGCGCGGCGGCGACCGCGGCGGCCGAGGTTATAATCAGAGATTTGTCCGCGGAAAGCGCGGGCCAAAGCAAAAAGCTTATATACAACCCTTTCCCCGCCGGCGAATAAAAGCTTCTGCCCCGCCGTCCCTTGCCCGCGGTCTGCTTCTCCGCTATTATAACCGCTTTTTGCCCGGGGTATTTACGCGCCGTGTCCTTCGCGAACTCGTTGGTGGATTCCGTTTCCTTAAGCAGGTATATTCCGATATCGCCGTCCAAGCTGTTTTTTATGAATTCGGCCGACAGGCCGTCGTCAAGGCGGCTTAAGCTGTAACCCGCGTTCTGACGCGCGGATATCATAAACCCTTGTTCCGTAAGGCGGTTTACGGCCTTCCAGACCGCGTTCCGGCTTATGTCCAGTGCTTTCGCGATTTCATTGCCGGACACATACTCCCCGCGCTTATCATCAAGCAGCTTATACACCTTTTCCGAGGTTGACATAAAAACCCCACCTTTCCTCATCAAGCTTTATTTTATTTGACGTCGCGGCTATTGTCAACTGATTTTTATTATATGGTTGACAATATAAGCGGAAAGACGGGGATTCGTACGAATCCCCGTCGTTTCCCAAGCCGGTATTCATCTCAAATGAGCATGATTATCCAACCCATTCCAACAAAATCATCTTACGGCTCTTATCATAATGGGCCAACAAACAGAAAACACCATATAATCATCTCCAATTTCGAATACCGGACTTACGGATACATATCAATGTATCCGCTTTTATTATTGTCCCTCGAAAAAACTAATATACATCGCCGTAATTAGAAATTTTTGCTAATAAATAACGCGACACAGGAGTACAGTTTTTAAGTGTCGTTCCCTTTCAAGTCCCTTATTAAATAAAGAATTCGGGGTTATAATCAAAGATT
>JAAYXM010000097.1 GCA_012515925.1 Clostridiales bacterium | reverse complement strand
ATAATAACGCCCTTAATATCCCCGATAATATTCTCTGGGTTAATGTTCATCATAGTTTTTCTACCCCTCTTTCTTTACGATAGAGTAAGTAACCGTAACGGCTTTGGATTCTTCCCTGTTTTTCAGGAATTTTTCAGCAATCTGCGGAAACGCGATATAGGAAAGAACATCCTCATCGCTCTTCGCGAGATTGCCGAGTTCCTTCTTGGTTTTTTCAAACTCCGGTTCAAGTGACTCGGCGAATCTCCCCTCTATGGGCTTTTCATCACCAAGCACCTTTTTCATCAAATCGCTGTTGATTTCTCCGGGCGCTGTTCCATACTCTCCGCGAAGATAAGCTTTTACCTCTTTAGAGACAGTTTTATAACGCTCCCCCAGGAGCACGTTGGTGGCGGCCTGAACGCCCACCATCTGGCTCATGGGTGTAACAAGCGGAGGATATCCCAGGTCCTTTCTGACCGCGGGCACCTCTTTTAAAACATCATCAAGCTTATCTATTGCATTCTGTGCTTTAAGCTGTGAAACAAGATTTGAAAGCATTCCGCCCGGCACCTGATATATAAGCGCGTCGGTCTCGGTGCCCATAACGTAGGGGTCCATTAAACCGGACTCAATATATTTCTGCTTTATCGGTTTGAAATAATCATTAATCTCCTTCAAGACCTCTGTTTTCAATCCGGTATCATAGCCGTACTGCTTTAATGTGTAATCCAGTGTTTCGGTCGAAGGCTGCGATGTGCCGCCGGAGAAGGATGAAATAGCGCAGTCAATTCCCGCGCAGCCCGCTTCGACAGCTTTTAAGTATGTCATCGGGCCGAGACCGGTCGTTGAATGAGTATGAACAAAAACCGGAAGCTTAACGCTTTCGGTAAGGGCTTTGACGACATCATACGCCTCTTTCGGACTCATGATACCCGCCATATCCTTAACGCATATTGAATCCACACCCATTTCCTCAAGCTGTTTCCCCAACTTTGCGTATGTTTCAAGGTTATGAATCGGGCTGACGGTATAGCAAATCGTACCCTGAGCGTGCGCCTTGCGTTTTTTAACCTCGTCTAAGGCAACCTCGATATTGCGCAAATCATTCAGAGCGTCAAAAATGCGGAAAATATCCATGCCGCCGCCGGCCGCGTGAGCGACGAATTTTCTGACGACTTCGTCGGAATAATGTCTGTATCCGAGAATGTTCTGCCCGCGAAGGAGCATCTGAAGCTTTGTATTTTTAAGCTTGTCACGGATTTTGCGAAGTCTCTCCCACGGATCCTCGTTTAAATAGCGCAGGCAGGAATCGAATGTAGCTCCGCCCCAGCATTCTACCGAATAATAACCGGCGCGGTCCATGGTTTCGAGAATCTCGCTGAAATCCGAGTAGGTTGCCCTTGTGGCAATGAGAGATTGATTAGCGTCTCTTAATACGGTTTCTGTAATATTGACTTTCACAGTGGCAGAATCCTTTCAAGTAATACGTATTTTATAATATAACATAAAATTCGGCATAAAACAATCATTCATTCAGTCTTCGGAAATATCCGAAAATTGCAAGTTTAATTGCGGCCTTGCTGTACAGCCTGCATTTTTGAGAAATATCTACTTTCCTATTGCCTTATTCTGTGGTAAAATAAATAATATTCTTAAAAGGATGTGCAAGTATTGGGTGCTCTATTCGGAAATGTAATGAATATTTCGATTCAGCAGGTGATTATGTGGGTAATCGGCGCGGTTCTTATCTATTTAGCGATTAAAAAGGATATGGAGCCTACTCTGCTGCTGCCGATCGGCTTTGGCGCGATATTAGTCAATCTGCCGTTTTCCGGCGCGGTTACACAGGTTATAGACGGTGTTACGGAACACGGCGTCCTTGATATACTCTTTAATTCGGGTATAGCTAACGAGCTTTTCCCGCTGCTCTTGTTTATCGGTATCGGCGCGATGATCGACTTCGGGCCTCTGCTTTCTAATCCTAAAATGCTTCTGTTCGGCGCCGCAGCTCAATTCGGCATATTTTTTACAATAAGTGTCGCGATGCTTTTCGGGTTTGAATTAAAGGATGCCGCTTCTATCGGAATTATAGGCGCGGCGGACGGGCCAACCTCGATATTCGTCGCGAACTTTTTTCAGACAAAATATATCGGCGCTATCATAGTTGCCGCCTACTCATATATGGCACTCGTTCCGATAATTCAGCCGCCTGTTATCAGGATGGTAACCACAAAAAAAGAGCGTATGATACGCATGGAGTATAATCCCGGTCATGTTTCTCAAACCACAAAGATACTCTTTCCGATAATTATTACGATAATTGCCGGGGTTGTCGCGCCTCGTTCCGTCGCTCTTATCGGCTTTTTGATGTTCGGAAATCTTATCAGAGAATGCGGAGTACTTAATCTGCTGTCCGAAACGGCTCAGAAAACTCTTGCCAATTTAATTACGCTGCTTCTGGGAATCACAATAGCCGCGAAGATGCAGGCGGAACAATTCTTAAATCCGGAAACGCTTCTGATACTCTGTCTCGGAATGGTTGCGTTTATATTCGACACCGTCGGCGGCGTTATGTTCGCGAAATTCCTTAACTTATTCAGTAAGAAAAAAATCAATCCGATGGTCGGCGCCGCCGGTATATCGGCATTTCCGATGTCTGCGCGTGTCATTCACAAAATGGGTCAGCAGGAGGATAACCAGAACTTCCTGCTTATGCACGCTGTCGGCGCGAACGTTGCCGGGCAAATCGCTTCCGTTATCGCGGGCGGAATGATTTTAAGCCTGATAATCAGATAAGGAGAAATCAATAATGATTAATTTTGATGCTTTTGTCAGTTCTCTTCCGTTAATGGTCTACGGAATGTTAGGTGTTTTTTTCGTTATTCTGCTGATTTACCTTTCCGTAAAACTAATGGGCTGGATTATACCCGACAACAACAATGGCGAATAATCTTATTTAAGCTGAATTTCTGTTTTATTATAGTATTAATTTCCGCTTCGTGTGTTTCTTACCACGCAAAAGCACCTGCCCGAATTAATCGGCAAGTGCTTTTTTATACTAATAAGCAATTTGCAGTAATTGATCGAGGCGGCGGATGTGGATTCGTCACCGCCGCCTCATAATATCAGAATATATCAATTTTTCTTCATATTGAGAGGAGTCTGTAAAGAATCTGGGCCACCTGCGCCCTAGTGGTAAGCTCCTTCGGTGAAAGCCTGTTCCCGCTGCCGCTCACTATTCCGGTTTCCACCAGCTGCTCCATAGCCTCTTTTGCCCAGGGGGCAATGTCGTCCGCATCGCTGAAGTCTGACAGAGATTTGCCGGAACTGCCCCGGGGCAGCCTGTATATAGCTTTCAGCGCATTGTACAGCAAAGTGAGCATTTCCTGGCGGGTGATTTCCTTCTCGGGTGCAAACATGTTGCCCCCCACGCCCGCGGATATTTGAAGCCTCTTTGCCGCGGCCAGGTAGCCGGTATACCAAGTGCTGCCCGCGTCCGCGAAGTTGTCCTGCGGGTTTTCGTCGGGGGCGATACCGTATGCCCT
>JAAYXM010000096.1 GCA_012515925.1 Clostridiales bacterium | reverse complement strand
GCCTGATAATCCCGTTTATAATCGACAACGGAATAATGGAGCTGTCACTGTGCGCTAAGGAACTCGCGACCGATTGAAAAAAACGCCTCAAACGGGGCGCTTTTTTGTTATTCGCTCTCGCCTTCGAGGATATACTCCTTTGACGCCTTCCAGTACTCGGCGGACTCAACGGGCGCGTTATCCAACTGCCAGAACTGTGTCATCATGCGCTCGCGCACAACGTCCTTTTTGCCGTTTTCGGAAAGATAGCGTATAAACTCCCCGAGCGAGATTGAATCGGAAGGTGTAAAGGCGTCTGACTTTACATAATTGATAAGCGTTTCAAACATACCGCATACCTCGGGTATGCCCGCCCCGACGCCGGCGAAATTAAGCCCGCTGACCAAAAGCTTTCCGGCGCCCACCTTAAGCTCGAAGATATAGCCGAACCTGCGCAGCGTCCTGTCGTATACGAAATCCGGGTATGAAAAGCCCCTGCCGCGGACGTCGAACCTGTCGCGCACGCTCTTGTCGATACCCTCGAAAATCGGGGTTACGGACACCGGGAAATCATCAAGTATGATTTTGTCGCTGTCCTCAATCAGACCGCCGAAGACAAAATCGGATATATTACCGTGCGGGAAGCCGGATAAAGCCGCGGGCTTGTTGACAATTCCGCCGTAGTTTGTGCCGCGGTCCCAGATAACCGCCTTAAAGCGCTCCCACGTGGCGCGAAACGCGTACTTCGGGTTAGGCTTTCCCGTGACAAGATGGCGGGTCGCGTCGGCGCGGTAGAAAAGCAGAACGCTCTTGCCGCGCTCCAGCGCGTCGAATACGTTTTCGTCAAGCGTATCCGTTACAAGCACCCGCGCGTCCGGACAGGCTTTTATCTGCCTGTAGCGCAGCGCGGCGTTTATGCTGCTTAACGCGAAGCCGCAGCCCTCCGTATCCAGCTTTTCGGGTTTATTCTCAAAGCACCAAAGGCTCCAGTCGTTTGATATGACGTTTTCACCGTTTAAGGGCACAACGCGCATTGAAAGCTTATACTCGGCCGCCGCGTCAACCGGCGGAAAGGTGATGTGAAGCTTTAATACTTTATACAGCCCACTCTTTTCGAGGCTTATATTATGGAATCTGCCCGAAAGCGCCGTCTTTTTTGTCCTTATGTCCGTAAGCTCGAACTCAAAGTCGCATTCGCTAAAGTCTTTTTGCGAGTAGTTGGAGACGTAAACCGGAATCTCTACGGTCTCTTTTTCAAAGTACGTACGGCGCGGCAAATCGGCGAGCAGCACGGTGTCCCCGTTGAATTTTAAGAACATTTCGGGCGTGATATAGTTTATATCGTCAAAGCAGTCCACTATTCCGTTGCTGTTTTCGTATCTGTCCGTGTCGGCAAACTGCAGCATATGGAAGCCGTTTAAAATCGGGCTTCTGCGTATTGCCTCAAGCGCGAGCTTCCAGCTCATTAATTGAAACCGCTTGCTCGCGTGATACATTGTATAGAATCTTTCGGTAAAGCCTTTGGCCTTAAGCATTTTTTTCTGCTCGTCAATCCACCACGGTTTTTCTTTGCCGTATTTCTCGAATTTCTTTTCAAGCCCGAATATATCGCGCAGCGCGGTATAGTGGCAGACCTCATGGGCTATGACGGGACGGGTCGCCTCAATCCCGCGGGTAATCCTGTATTCCGCGCCGCCGTTTTCGCCCCCGGCCGTCATTTCGGCGCCCTTGCAAGAGCCGTAGACTATCAGGTTGTCGGTGTTTTCGAACATGTCGTAATGCTTGCCGAACGGGTAGTAGTACGCCATGTGCTGAACGTCGAACTCCACGTAATCCCTGTCGAATTCGCCGTGAGCGCAGGTGTCGATAAAAAGCCTTGACGGGTCGAGCTCCTTAATCAGCTTCGCTATTTGCTCTACCCTCGGGTTAACGCCCGGGTGCTTTATTTCGTTGCCTATGCAGTATACCATAAAGGAAGGATGGTTCATAAGCGTTAAAACAAGGCTTTTTATGGTTTCGTCGGACGGGAATATATTGTTGCCGCCAATCATTTCGCTTAGGTTATCGTATTCCTCGTCGGCGTTTCGCATCTCTATGTGTATGAACATTCCGAGACGGTAGGCAACCTCAAAGCACGCCCTCGGGGGAATTTTCGAATGGAAGCGGATTGTGTTGAAGCCGAAAGCCTTAGCGTTCTTAATACTTTTTTCGTAGAATTCGCTCTGGGAAAGACCGCACAGGTTTTGATGGTCGTGACAAATCGTGCCCCGTATATAGGCGCGCATGTAAAACGGCTTGTTGTTAAGCAGTATTTTGCCGTCCGCGACCGAAACCTTTCTGACCCCGAAGGAATCCGAGAGCTCCTGGTGTGTTCCGTCTTCGAATTCCGCCTTGAGGCTTAATGTATAAAGATAAGGGTCCTCGATTGTCCAGGCATGGGGGCCTTCGAGATAAAACTCAAAGCTGTTATCGTCACGGTTCAAATCGGCGCGTATGAACCTGCCGCCGTCGTTGAGCGAGTATTCGGCTTTGGCTGTTTTTTTGTCCGTATAAAGCTTTACCTTAACTGTACCCGTGTCGTAATCCGGAATAATGTTCATGTATTTAATCATATCCGCCGTTTCCCTTTCGATTTGTATTACTTTTATTATAAAGCCCGTGTATTATTTTATCAATTGCATAAATTGCAGGGATTCATTGATAATAGGAGCATATTCCGATTTGGATTAATACTGCTTCGGTGTGAGCCCCGTGAGCTTTTTAAAAACCCTGCAAAAATAATAACTGCTGCTGAAGCCAACAAGCTTCGCGATTTCCTCGTTCTGGTAAAAGCTGCTTTTGAGCATTTGTTTGGCCTTTTCCACCCTGATACGGTTTATGTAAGAAACGGGGGATATCCCGTAGAGCTCGTTGAATTTCTTCCTGAAATGCGAAGGGCTGTACCCGCAGTGCCGGGCTAAATCCTCAATTCTTATCGGAGTGTTATAATTATTGTCTATATACGTTTTTGCCTCCTGTATTTGCATGTCTGAAACGGAATGACGGTTTCTGTTGGAAAGCTCCTTTACAAGCTCGAAAACCAGGATTTGCGCCAGGGCCTTTGCGTGGATTATATAGCCGAAGTCTTTTTCCTCCCAGATTTTATGAATTGTTTTGAACTGCTCGAGAAAACGCCGGGCATGCGACAGCCGGTTAACGGTTGAAAACGGGAGATTGAATCCGCTATTCCCCGGCGTCCACGAAAAGGCGATGACGATAAACCTGTAATTGTTGTCGCTTACCACGTTTGTGCGGTACGTATCGCCGATATCGAAAAAAACCAAATCGTTCGCGGCTCCGCGCTCGGTTCTGTCGTCAAACGAATACTCGGCCGCCCCGTCAATAACAAACACAATCGCGCATTGCTTCCTCGGCGAGGTGAAAAGCTTCCATGTGGGAGGGCAGTCCCGGGATAAAACCATGTCAATAGCGGTGATTGTAAGGTCGATATCGTTGAAATCGGCAAAATCCGTATTCATCATAAGCTGAAGCTCCTCGCATAATCGTATTATGCTATTATTATCTCAAATCCGCGGCATTATTGCAATAAAATTAATCGAAATGTGCAATAAGCCGATTTAATTATGTATTGATATACAGGTTTTATTGGATTAAGATATGATAAAGGGCTAAAGCCGTAGGGGCTTTTACGCCGAACAAAAACCGGGAGTGTGTCGTATATGAATGCAAAGCAGGTAAAGGACCTTGCGAGAAGCTTTGGCGCGGATATAGTCGGCATAGCGT
>JAAYXM010000009.1 GCA_012515925.1 Clostridiales bacterium | reverse complement strand
GCCCAGCGCGCCGAGCACAAGTATCGCGAATAGTACATTCAAAAAACTACTCATATGGCATATACCTTTCTATCAGAAAATCCGCATGCCCTGAAAGCCCATAAAAGCGAGTGACAGCAGCGAAGCGGTAATAAGCGCGATCGGGAAACCTTCGAACGCCTTCGGATAATCAGCAAATTCAAGGCGTTCGCGAACCGAGGCAAACAGGGCTATCGCGACCAGAAACCCGATGCCCGCGGACGCGCCGTACACTACCGAGCCGATGAAATTATAATCGTTCTGGGCATTTATAAGCGCGACGCCGAGCACGGCGCAGTTTGTGGTAATCAGCGGCAGGTATATCCCAAGCGCTTTATAGAGCGCGGGTATGAACTTCTGAAGCATAAGCTCCACAAACTGAACAAGCGCGGCTATTACGAGTATAAACGCAACCGTCTGCATATATTCCATTTTAAGAGGGCGAAGCAGGAACATATCAACAAGATAAGTAAACGCGGACGCAACCGTCATTACAAATACAACGGCAAGCCCCATGCCCGTCGCCGTGTCCGTTTTCTTGGAGACGCCTAAAAACGGGCATATACCGAGGAATTTGACGAGAACAAAGTTCTCGATTAATATCGCGCCAAGCGCCAAAGACAGTATACCTGAAAGACTCATGAGTTTTGCCCCCTAATCTTTTGTATAGCGGCTATTAAGAACCCGAGGGTCAGAAACCCGCCGGGCGGCAGTATCATAAGCACCGCGGGCTCGTAATTTGAGCCTAAAAGCGGAAAGTTAAGAAGCGTGCCGTTGCCAAGAAGCTCGCGTATGCTTGACATGATTATTAAAGCGCCCGTAAAGCCGAGCCCCATCCCGAGCCCGTCCAGCGCCGAGTCGAAAACCCCGTTCTTTGAGGCGAATGCCTCCGCGCGGGCAAGTATAATACAGTTCACGACGATTAGCGGAATAAATATTCCGAGCGATGCGTGAAGCGCGGGCAGGTATGCCTCGAGCAGCAGGTTTACGACCGTGACAAAGCACGCGATAACGACTATATACGCCGCGATTCGGATTTGATTCGGTACGAATTTGCGAATAAGCGAAATAACGATGTTCGAGCATATAAGCACCGCCGTTGCCGAAAGACCCATGCCGATACCGTTGGACAGCGAGGTTGAAGTCGCAAGCAGCGGGCACATTCCGAGAAGCAGCACAAACGACGGGTTTTGATTTATAAGACCGTCCATCATGATTTTTTTTATGTTATTGAGATTGGGCATTTGAAGCTCCTCCTTTTATCAGAGCTACCGCGTCCAAAGCGGCCTGGACTCCGCTTGTAACGGCTTTTGAAGTAACCGTCGCGCCGGTAATCGCGGAAATCTCGTTTTCCTCCGCCGAGGCCTCGCCTTTTACCACGGTAATAATCCCCGCCTTGCCGGCGTATTGTGACAGAAACTTCTCGTCCTTCGCCTTTGTTCCGAGCCCCGGTGTTTCGGACATCGAAACTATATCGACGCGCGTAATCTTATCATCGTTGTCAATACCGACGACAATCTGAACTTCCCCCGCGAAACCGAGGGGCGCTGATTTAACGCAATAGCCGAGCGGCGTGCCGTCTGAGTCCTTAGCCTCGTATACCTCGCTTACCGACTTGTCAAGCTCAATCGCCGAGATATCGACATGGTCATAGGCTTCCGCGGGCAAAACGTAATTCATCGCTTGTTCAAACGCGATTTTTCTCTGGTCCTCTATACGGGCGCGCGTTATCTCGTTTACGAGGGACAACGCGAGCGCGCATGCCGCGCAAATCGCGAGCAGGATAAAAGCCACCTTAATGACGTCTTTTTTCTGCTCACGGGATAAGCTTAACGATACCTTGCTCATTTAGTGTCACCCGCCTTTTTGAAACGCTTTACGCCGAAGCGCCCGGGGCGTGATATTTTCTCAATCGCCCAAACGCAAACGTTCATTATAAGTATCGCGAAGGACACGCCCTCGGGATACGCGCCGAAGTAACGGATAAGAACGGTTAAGAGACCGCAGCCGATACCGTAGATTATCCGACCGGTTTTGGATACGGGCGAGGTAACGTAGTCCGTAGCCATAAACACCGCGCCGAGCATCAACCCGCCGGACGTCAGGCTGAACAGCATCCACTGCAGCGGGTCGTTGCCGCCGCGCGGGAACAGGTATGTCAGAACCGCGACCGTGCTTATATAGGCGAGCGGTATATGCGGAGTAATAACCTTGCGTACAATCAGATAAATACCCGCCGCGATAAGTACGATTGCCGAAACCTCACCTATGCAGCCCGCGATGTTGCCGACGGCCATATCACGTAATGTGCTCACGATATCGCCGTCTACGGACGGCATCGGCGTCGAGGGCAGAAAGCCCTGCTTCATTTTGGCAAGCGGCGTGGCGGCGGCGATAACGTCCGGGCTTAAGGCTTCGCGGCTTATGCTTTTTAACAGAGGAAAGCTTGAATCCGCGAGCGGCTTCGCCTTGACCCAAAGCGAGATTAAAGCAGGCCAAGACAGAAGAAACGCGCGGGCGCCGAGCGCCGGGTTCATGAAGTTCTTGCCTAATCCGCCGTAAAGCTGCTTTACAATTACAATCGCGAAAAACGAACCGACCACCGGAATCCACATCGGTGTCGTGACGGGCAGGTTGAACGCGATAAGCATACCCGTGACGACGGCGGACAAATCCCCTATCGACGAGGGCTTTTTCATAAAATAGCGGTAAAGCCATTCAAAAGCAATGCACGAGGCGACGGCGGTCAGCGTGAGGGTCAGGGACCGCCAGCCGAAAAAGCATATCGCCATAATCAGCGGGAACGTAAGCGCGATGATAACGTCGAGCATTATCGAGCGCGTATCGTCCTCGGTTTTGATATGCGGCGACGAGGTCATAATCAACTTCTCTTCAGACAGCATTTCAGCGCGCTCCTTTCTTTTTTTTCAATGCCGCGAGACGCTGCTTTGTGTTTTTAAAGGATTGTACCAAATGCAGTCTCCCCGGACAGATATACGAGCAGCAGCCGCATTCTATGCAGTCGGTGACATTGAGCTTTTCGCACTCGTCAAGCATGCCCCGGTTCCCGTACATATGCAGGTATACGGGCATCAGATTCATCGGGCACGCGCCGACGCATTTCCCGCAGCGTATGCACACCTGCTGCTCGGAATACGCGTCCTCCTTTTCGCAGAACGCTAAAATCGCGTTAGTACCCTTGATGACCGGTACATCGAGGGAATACTGGGAGATACCCATCATGGGCCCGCCCATAAGAACCTTGTACGGGTTGTCTTTGAACCCGCCCGCGGCGCTAAACAGCTCGCGGAGCGGGGTGCCGATACGCGCGAGCAGATTCTTGGGGTTCGCGACCGCGCTTCCCGAAACGGTTACAACCTTGGTCAGAAGCGGCATTCCGGTTTCAACCGCGCGTGAAAGGGCTATCACGGTGCCCACGTTTATATTGAGCACACCCACCGCCGACGGGAGCCCGCCGGGCGGCACCTCGCGCCCGCAGACGGATTTAATCAGCTGCTTTTCCGCTCCCTGCGGGTATTTCGTTCTTAATACCTTCAGCTTAAGGCCGTCCTTTTTGGCTATAAGCCGTCTTATTTTTTCGATGGCGCTTCGCTTGTTCGACTCGATTGCGATATACGCGGTATCGAGCTTTAACGCTTTCATCAGAAGCGTTACGCCGTTTATAATCTCTTCGCCGCACTCTAACATCTGCCGGTTGTCCGACGTAATATACGGCTCGCATTCCGCGCCGTTTATAATCAGCGTGTCCACCTTGCCGACGGACGAGGAGATTTTAACGTGTGTCGGGAACATGGCGCCTCCGAGCCCGACGATTCCCGCGGCCTCGGCTATGTCCGCAAGCTCCTGCGCGTCAATGCTGTGAAAACGGTCTACGGGCTTAATACCCTCGAACAACTCGTCGTTATAGTCGTTTTCAATGACGATTGACATTACGTTTGTACCGTTCGGATGAGGTCGCGGCTCGATTGCGGTTACCGTACCCGAAACGGTGGCATGAACGCGCGCGGAAACCGCGCCCGCGGTCTCGGCTACTACCTGCCCCATCTTCACATGCTCGCCCACGCTGACAACCGGTGCCGCGGGGGCGCCGATATGCATGCTCACAGGCAGAACCACCTGACCGGGGGCGGGCAATACCTCAATCGCCTTTTTGCGTGTATCCGCTTTTTTGTCGTCCGGATGAACGCCCCCTCTGAAACTTAAGGGCATAATTTTGTTCACCTCTTATTTATTTGTGTGAAAAACACACAATATTTAATTTCTCAATGTATAATTATACTATAAAACAGGTCGAAATAACAACCATAGTTATTTATTTAACAACTGCTTTAACAACTGCTTCGTTCCGCGACAGAGGCGTCGCATTAAAAAGGGCCGCGGCATCTGTGCCGCAGCCCCGATATTCAGAAAACAAGTTTTTTCGAGATATAATCGTGTATGCCTTCAATCGGTATGCGTTCCTGCTTCATCGTATCGCGGTCACGCACCGTGACACAGCCGTCCTCCCGGCTTTCAAAGTCATAGGTTATGCATACCGGCGTGCCTATTTCGTCCTGACGGCGGTATCTCTTGCCTATCGAGCCCGTGTCGTCGAAATCCGCGGCGAAGGAAG
The DNA here is from genome assembly GCA_012515925.1 of Clostridiales bacterium. GTDB lineage: Bacteria > Bacillota > Clostridia > Oscillospirales > JAAYXM01 > JAAYXM01. Next base: position 7,110 of record JAAYXM010000009.1, on the reverse strand, counting down.
TCAGGAGCTTTTCATATATCGCGGAAGCTTCCGCGGACAGCTTCTTGCTGAGCGGCAGCACCGCGCATTTAAACGGCGCGAGATACGGGTGGAGCCTTAATACCGTGCGCACATCGTTTTGCTCCGCGTCGAGAACCTCCTCGTCGTAGGCGTCAACCAGGAAAGCGAGCGCGACGCGGTCAGCGCCTAATGATGGCTCGATAACGTAAGGTACATATTTCTCGTTGGTTTCCGGGTCGAAATACTCCATGTTTTCGCCCGAATGCCCCGCGTGGGCTTTAAGGTCGAAATCCGTCCTGTCGGCAATGCCCCAGAGCTCGCCCCAGCCGAACGGAAACATAAACTCGATGTCAGTGGTGGCGTTCGAGTAGTGTGACAGCTCTTCTTTTTCATGGTCGCGCATTTTTATGCTGTCTTCCCTGATACCGAGATTAATAAGGAAGTCTTTACAGTAATTCTTCCAGTAACCGAACCATTCAAGGTCGGTTCCCGGCTTGCAGAAGAACTCAAGCTCCATCTGCTCAAACTCGCGTGTCCTGAAAATAAAGTTGCCGGGCGTTATCTCGTTTCTGAAGGACTTTCCTATCTGTCCGACGCCGAACGGGATTTTCTTACGGGTAGTCCGCTGAATTGACTTAAAATTGACAAATATGCCCTGAGCGGTTTCGGGACGCAGGAAAATCTGGTTTTGCGCGTCCTCCGTAACGCCCTGGAATGTTTTGAACATAAGGTTGAACTTGCGGATATCCGTAAAGTTTTTCTTGCCGCAGTCCGGGCAGGCTATGTCATGCTCGTTTATATACTGCTGCATCTGCTCAAAGCTCCAGCCCGCGGGGTTAACGCCCGTGTCCTCGATGAGCTTGTCCGCGCGGTGACGCGTTTTGCATTCCTTGCAGTCCATCAGCGGGTCGGTAAACCCGCCGACATGCCCGGAGGCAACCCAGACTTCCGGATTCATGAGTATCGCGCTGTCAAGACCAACGTTATACTTTGACTCGCGGACGAATTTCTTCCACCACGCGGCTTTGACGTTGTTTTTGAATTCGACGCCCAGAGGCCCGTAGTCCCACGTATTGGCGAGGCCGCCGTAAATCTCGCTGCCGCTGTATATAAAACCGCGCCCTTTGCATAACGCAACGATTTTTTCCATTGATTTTTCGGAATTTTGCATTTAACCTGCCCCTTTATATAATTATATTAAAATTTACCGTTTTCCCGTCCGCTGTCTACTGATTACAAAATGTGCCGTAACATAGTTAGTAATTATAACACAAGCGGTAATTTCTTTCAATAATAATTGACACAATAAAACACCGCTGAAAATTGCAGGTCTGATTACAGCACAGAGATAGTTTATTTTTAAGCTTGCATTATCAAACATTGCATGGTAAAATTAAGCCAATCGAATAACAAGTCTCAAGGGTGCCGCGCTTACGGCTTAATAGGGAAACAGGTGAAAAACCTGTACGGTCCCGCCGCTGTAACGGGGAGACGCTTTACAACATGCCACTGACAGTATCGGGAAGGCGTAAAGCTTGTCTGTGAACCGGAGTCAGAATACCTGCCTTTTGAGAGATTTCGGGTCAACTCTACGGTGAATAGGGGGCGCTTATTTTTAGTCATGAGATTAACTGCTTCCGCACTATCGGGGTGCGGAAGCTTTTTTATGTGTTCAGTATAAAAAACGGAGGTTTTTAGCGTGAAAAAAACTAAGCTTTTAAATCGCGTCGTATCGTTTGTTATTATTTTTACTCTGATGTTTTCGGTATCGGCAAACATTTCCGCGTTTGCCGATGAGCCCGAAAATCAACCTTCCGGGGAATCGGAGGAGCAGACAATCGTTGAACAGGTTGTTGAAATAATAGAAAATATAACGGAAAGTTATGAGTGCACCGCGGACCCGTGGCGTATGCTTGATACGATTATATATCTCGGGCGCGAACAGGCAAAGGTTAATCCGCGGCCGTATTTAAGCGCCGTTAACGGAATTCTTGACAATCCTGTCCCGCAGCTGTATTCGCTGGGCACCGCGGGGCTTGTTCTTACCGCGCTCGGTTATGATATTGAGGCGTTTATAACAGACGGCGGGACAACAGTCAATATAGTCGAATTAATTCAAAACAGCTCCGGGTTTTATAACCCGGACGGCTCGGTCGAGGTTTTCGGCGCCGCGAGCGCGCTGTACGCGCTGAACAGCGGGAGCTTTGATGTGCCGGAGAGTATAAAGGATATTGCTCTCGATATCGCGGGCGCGCAATACCCGGACGGCGGCTGGGGCTTTGACGGCGTAAACGGTGATGTGGACACAACCGCGATGTGTGTCGCGGCGCTTATCCCGTACCGCGAGGATGCCGCCGCAAAACAGGCGATTGAAAACGCGTTGGCGTTTTTATCCGAGGCCCAGTGTCAAAGCGGCGGGTACAGCTCGTTCGGCGCGGAAAACAGCAACACCGCGGCGATGGTCCTTATTGCGCTCACCTGTCTCGGCATAGACGCGGGCGATGACGCGCGCTTTATTAAAAACGAAAACAGTATCATCGACGCGCTGCTTACTTTCGCGACGCAGGACAAAAAAGGCTTCGGATACACGGACACGGCATACAATTCCTTCGCCACCGAGCAGGTTTACCGTGCGCTTGTGTGCTATAAAAAGTTTATCGACGCCCAAAAACCCGAAGCCGGGTTTTCGCCCTACGATTTCAAAAACCATACCGGAGTCTGCGCAGACTCGTCGGGATATGACGCGAACATTTCGAGTCTTTCCGTGGACGACGGGGAGCTAAACCCGGGTTTCGACCCGGCTTTGACCGAATACGATTTTGAAACGGAAAAAAGCGGCATTGAGCTTGACATTACTCTTCAAAACCCCGGCGCGCAGGTAACGGTAAACGAAAAGGAGAGCCTTAATGTTACGCTCTCCCCCGGCAACAACACGGTAAGCGTCGAGGTAAAGTCGGAAAACGGACAGGCGGAAAAGACATACGCGGTTTATGTATACCGCAGCGGAGGCAGCGGAAGCGGTTCGGGCTCAGCGGCCCGGGATATAGATGTTTCGATTACGGGCTTAAACGGAAAGGCTGTAATTGCGCAAAAAACCGTGACTCTGAAGAGCGGTGACACTCCGTACAGCGTTTTGAAGCGCGTCGCGGCGGAGCATGATATCGAGGTTGAATCAACGGGGATCGGAAGCTCGGTTTACGTTACCGGGATAAACGGGCTTTACGAGCTTGCTTACGGCCCGGGCAGCGGCTGGATGTTTTCGATAAACGGCGTATTTCACCAGAAAAGCGCGGGCGTAATAAAGTTAAAGCCGGGCGACGATTTAAAGTGGATATATACGAGGGAGCTCGGAGATGATATAGGCGGCGGGTATTCCGCGGGGCGAAAGCAGCAAAAGGAGCGGGAGGAAGAAGAGGAAGAGCCCGCTTATACGGGGACGGATATAGAGAAGCTTATAGCCGATACCGCGAAAGCACTCCCGCTCGGCTCCGATTCGTCCGTCTGGACGATGTTTGCCCATGCGCGGCTCTACGGAGGGACCCCCGGGCTTATCGGGCTTATCAAAGACAGGCTGGGCGAATATTCTGATGGGTTTCGGAAAATAACCGATATCGCGGGGCTTGTGCTTGCCATGACCGCGGCGGGGCTTGACCCGACGAATCTCGACGGTGAAAACCTGATTGACAAAATGCTGGACAGCGACAGAATGTTAAGCCAGGGTCTAAACGGACCGATATTCGTTTTAATCGCGCTCGACTGCGGGGAATACGGCGCGTCCGGGAATACGGCATGGACAAGGGAGAAGCTTATAGAAGCCATAACCGGCGCGCAAAACCCCGACGGCGGATTTTCGCTGACGGAAGACGAGGACAGCAATACCGACATCACCGCGATGGCGCTCTGCGCGCTTTCGGGATATATGAAGGACGCGGCCGTTAAAGCCGCCGTGGACAAGGCGCTCGGCTTTCTTTCGGAAATCCAGCTTGAAAACGGCGGGTACATGCTGTATAATCAGGAAAACTGCGAAAGCGCCGCGCAGGTGATAATCGCGCTTTCCGCTCTCGGTACAGACCCGTTTAAGGACGAAAGGTTCATTAAAGAAAATAACCTGATTGACGTGCTGTTAAGCTACAGGCAAAGCGATAATAAGTTTTCGCATTTGCCGGGCTATGATGCGAACGATATGGCGACCGAGCAGGCGCTTATCGCGCTTCTGGCGTATAAAAACCTTTTATCGGGCGGCGAGCATGTTTATAATTTACGGAAAATAGAGGGAACGGATTATGCGGACGCGCTCGACATCTCGCCCTGGGCATTTGAATACGTTATCGAGGCGTCAAGGCTTGACCTGATGCTCGGAAGCGGCGGATATTTCAAGCCGAAGGATAGTATAACCCGGGCGCAGCTTGCGCAAATGCTCTCGCGCCTTCTTAAGCTTGTCGCGGGAACGGAAACGGAGTTTTCGGACATAGCGCCCGGCGCGTGGTATGCGGCCGCGGTTTCCGCGGTAAGCAAGGCGGGGATAATGCTCGGCGCGTCGGGGCGGTTTGAACCCGATAAAAAGCTTTCGCGCGAGGAGCTTGCTGTCGTGCTGCGGCGCGTACTGGATTTGCCGGAAGCCGACGCTTCCGTATTTACCGATTATAATAAAATCTCCGATTGGGCGAAAAGCTCGGTCGGCGCCGTATCAGAAAACGGGATAATGGTCGGCTCAAACGGTGAGTTTCGCCCGGGCGCCGCGGTTTCGCGCGAAGAGGCGGCGGCGATATTCGTAAGGCTGTACCAAGCGCTCGGTGAAAAATAAAAACGCGGGACGGGTGAAAAATGCTGCGGAAAGCTTTATTGTTACTTATAGTCGCTTTGCTTGTTTTCCTGCCGGCGTCCTGCGACGCGCCGGGTCGGGACATGACCGAAAGTAACTCGGAGGATGTCGAGGTTTTGCCCGAATCACGTGACGCGGAAAAAAGCGAGGAGCCGGTGGATATGCCGGCGGAGAAACAGATAGAGCCGGAGAATAAGCCCGAAAAACCGGCGCAAAACAGCGAAAAGCCGGAGGAAAAGCCGGAGAATATAAAAAAACCTCCTGTGACGGCGACCGAAGCGCCGGCGCCGGAGACGCAAGCAAATAATAATCCCGAACCGGAAAAAAAGCGGGAAGCGTCAAACAACGTTACGATAAGCATAATCGACGCCGATTCAAACCGCGAGATACTGCCCGCAATCTCAGTTGAGATAAATCCTGACGACACGGTGTTCGATGTGTTAAAGCGGGTAACAAGAGAGAGAAAAATCCATATGGAATTTACGGGCACGGGCAAAAGCGTGTATATCGAGGGGATAGATAACCTGTACGAATTCGACCGCGGCGCACGCAGCGGCTGGGTTTATTCGGTAAACGGCGTAACCGCGCCGGTGAGCGCGGGCGACATAACTCTTTCGCCCGGGGACGTGGTAGTCTGGGAATACCGGGAAAAAGCGGACTCGGGGAGGAATTAGGTTATGGACTGGATCAGGCTTACAATCAGGACGACGCGCGACGGCTCCGAGCCGCTCTGCGCCGTACTCGCGGATTTTGGCGCGGACGGGTTTGAAATACAGGACTCCGCCGAGTTCAAGCGTTTTCTTGAGCAGAATAAAGCCCGCTGGGATTATATAGACGAGGGCTTGTTCAAGGACGATTCCGGGCAGGTGCTTGTAAGCCTTTATTTATCCGACAACCCGGCGGGACACGCGAAAAAAGAGCTGATACGTGAATGCTTAAAGGAATTAAAAACGCGCGATAAGGATAACATGTTCGGTTCGCTTGATTTGTCTTACAGCCGTGTTAACGAGGAAGACTGGGCGGAAAACTGGAAAAAATTCTTTCACCCTGTTAAAATCGGGAAAAGGGTTCTGATTCGTCCCGAATGGGAAAGCTGTGACAATCCGGAGGGGCGCGTCGTGCTGTTAATCGACCCGGGCATGAGCTTCGGGACGGGCACGCATGAAACCACGAAGCTTTGTATTGAGGCTTTGGACGAGCATATAAAGGACGGGGACGTCGTGCTTGATATAGGCTGCGGGAGCGGGATACTGTCCGTCGCGGCGCTGCTGCTCGGTGCCGCGTCCGCGGTCGGTGTGGATATTGATTCAAACGCCGTGGAGACCGCGTATAAAAACGCGAAACTAAACGGTTTATCGAAAGAGCGCTTTGGCGCGTATACCGGCGATATACTGACGGATGAATCTTTGCGCCGTGAGCTTTCAAATAAGAAATACGACGTAGTTATCGCGAATATCGTCGCGGACGTGATTATTCCGCTTTGCGGGCTTGTACCGGAGTTTCTTAATAAGGACGGGATATTCATATCCTCCGGGATAATCGCCTCTAAGGAAGAACCCGTGAGACAAGCGCTCGAAAAGCAGTTTGATATTATAAAAAGCGTTAAGGATAACGACTGGGTCGCGTTTCACGCAAAGCGCAAGACGCGATAGCATATAATTAACAGGCATTCGGTATATACTACTTTCGTAAAACCGGGGGGCGGTGTTTTCCGGCAATTTACCGCGCTCCCCCATTCAGAAACTACTAACAACTATTTCCTTGTAACCAACCGCGTATCTCCCGTCTACTAGTGCCTAGTGACCAGTGTCTAATAACTATACTGGACAAAACGTATAATCTTTGGTAAAATATATTGAATTTAAAATCCGGGCGGGTGTATTATGGCGAGGTTCTTCGTATCCGCGGAGCAGATCAGCGGGAGCACGGCGGTGATTGCGGGCAGTGACGCGTCCCATATTACGCGTGTGCTGCGCAAGGAACCCGGCGATATTTTAACGCTCTGTGACGGAGCGGGCAGGGATTTTGAGTGCAGGATTACCCGGGCGGGACTTGAGAAAATCGAGCTTGAAATCCTGTCCTGTCATAATTGCGCAAACGAGCCGGATATAAAAATCAGCCTGTTTGTCGCGCTGTCCAAGGGTGACAAAACCGAGTACGTGATTCAAAAGTGCGTGGAGCTCGGCGTTTTCGAAATATATACGTTTACGTCCTCGCGCTGTGTCATAAAGCTTACCGAAAAGGATATCGCGAGAAAAACCGCGCGCTGGCGCCGCATAGCATATGAG
>JAAYXM010000095.1 GCA_012515925.1 Clostridiales bacterium | reverse complement strand
TCACCCCCGGTATGCAAATGTTTTATTCTTCCTTCACCGTGACAAACAGCGTGGCTGTTACATCGGCGAAAAGCTTCGCCTTTATCTCAAACGTGCCTAATTGCTTTATATTCTCATCAATCGTGATTTTATGGCGGTCTATCTCTATTCCGTGCTGCTTTGAGAGGGCTTCGGAAATATCCTGGCTTGTCACCGAGCCGAACAGTCTGCCCTCGCTGCCCGCTTTGGCGGGCACGATAATAACGCAGGATTTCAGGCGCTCGGCGATTTCGAGCGCATCCGAGCGCTCCTTGTCACGCTTTGCCTTTTGGGCCGCCTCCTGCTGCTTGAGTATATTCAAATTGCCGGTATCAGCCGGAACGGCAAGCTTTCGCGGTAAGAGATAGTTTCTCGCATACCCGTCGGACACGTCCATAACCTGTCCTTTCTTGCCCTTTCCCTTGATGTCAGCCTGCAAAATAACCTTCATTTTTTGACTTCCTCCTTAATTCTGTGTTAACTCGTCGTTCAATACGCCTTCAATCGCCTCGATAAGCCCGGTTAAGACCTCGTCAACGGATTTCCCGCGTACCTGCGCGCCCGCCGTGGCAAGGTTTCCTCCCCCGCCGAGCTTTTCCAGAATAAGCTGGACGTTTATCGTACCGAGGGACCGGGCAGACACGACGGTGGAATTTCCTTCACGGTAAAGCACAAACGACGCCTGTACCTGGGATATGTTTAATAAATCGTCCGCCGCCTGCGCCGCGATAACCCTGTCGCTTGTCCCGTTATACGCGGCAATCGCGATTTTATCGTAATAGATTTTAGCGAGCTTGACGATTTCGGCTCGCCTGACATAGGTATTCAAATCGTTCTGCTGCATGCGTTTTATCTCGACCGTATCTGCGCCGGCACGGCGCAAAAACGCCGCGGCCTCGAAGGTTCTGACACCCGTTCTCATCGTAAAGCTCTTTGTGTCGAGCACCAACCCGGAAAGCAGGGATTCCGCCTCAATCCGCTGTATGTCACGCGCCTCGACAAGATAGACAAGCAGCTCCGCTACAAGCTCGCAGGCCGAGGACGCGTAAGGCTCGTGAAAGCTCAATACCGCGTTTTCGATGTACTCCGCGGCGCGTCTGTGGTGGTCGATTACCGCAATTTTGTTTACGGATTCGAGTAAAGCCAGAGATTCCACGTATGACGGGCGGTTTGTGTCCACGACGATAAGCAGCGTGTTTCCGTCCGCTTCGACAATCGCGTCCTCCGCGGAAATGAATATATCCTCGTAACCGGACGTGCCTGTTATCCTTGATACCAGCTCGGCCGCGCTGTTGTCCTGCGTATTTAATATAATATTCGCGTTTTTGCCGAGTTTTCTCGCGATGCAGACAAGCCCCATCGCCGCGCCCACACTGTCGTTGTCGGCGCTTTTGTGTCCCATAATAAGAACGCTTGAGCTGTCCTTGATAAGCTCCGATATCGCGTTTGCCATAACACGGGACTTGACCTTCGTATGTCTTTCAAGCTCCTTTGACCTGCCGCCGAAAAATTCGAAGCTGAAGCGGTTTCTGATAACCGCCTGGTCGCCCCCGCGCGACAGTGCCATTTCAAGCGCGAGCTGGGCGTTTTTGTATGATTCGAGAAGGGTCTGGCCGTCCTTTCCCAGACCGATGCTCAACGTAATCGAAAGGCCGTTTTTGCTGCTGACCTCACGTATAGTATCGAGTATGGAGAATTTTTCGCTTATAAACCTGTCAAGGTATTTGTTTTCGAACATCAGGATAAATTTATCACGTTCGTATCGTATAAGTATTCCGCTCGCGGCCTCCGCCCAATTCGCGACGCGCATGTCGGCTTCCGCAAGTATGAGCGAGCGCTCGGTATCGTTGATACCCTTCATTACCTCCTCGTAATTGTCAATCATAAGTATCGAAACAATCTGCTTTGAGTCGGAAAGCTCCCTGCGCGCTTCGACCAGGTCGGTAATATCTATCCAGTAAAGTGTAATAAGTATCGAGCCGCCGGTGTTTTCGCCCTCGGTCCTGACCATGTTCCCGTATACGCTGTAGAATCTTCCGTTTAATTCTATATCGACGGGAGACTGTGTCTTTCCCTCGAGTATCCAGTGGATAACAAGCCCGGGTATCTGCTCGAACAGATTAACGTCCGGCATGTGGCGCTTCAGTCCCGTAATATTCTGAAACTGGCTGTTGCACCAGATAACCTCGTTTGTGTCAAGCTTAAGCACAACCGTGGGCAGCGGAAAATTAATAAGCGAATCCTTAGCCGCCGAGTCCAGCGAATACATCACGTTTTCAACGTATTTGAGGATATCCTTCCTGCGCTTGACCGCGGAGCTTCGAAACTGCAGATATACGAGCAGGACAAGCACGAGTTCGGCGACCGCGAGCCATCGGTTTATGAAAAACGAGGATAACGAGAACAGAAACAGCATTATAAAGCAAAGCCGGAATCTCGGCTCTATCATTCGCATAAACCGTGAATTCAAACAACCACCCCCGTTTGTGTTCAGGATTTTTTTATTATATCAAAATTTTCCGAGTAAAACAATGACTTAGGGATAATTTTGTCCCAACCGC
>JAAYXM010000094.1 GCA_012515925.1 Clostridiales bacterium | reverse complement strand
GTCCGCTTCCGTAATGTCCGAAATCGCCCGGCACTCTTTCCACCTCCATGTTTACCGCTCTGATTGTAATAAACTCTGTTTATATATGCCTGAACCCGCCGCCGATAATTTCGCTCGTGTTCGAAATAAGCGTAAACGCCTCGTTATTGTTGTTTTTCATGTGCTGCTTGAGTTTTTCGGACTCTCTCTTGGTCATGCCCGTAAAAATAATGAACTTTTCAGTGTTCGAAACCGCGCCCTTTGCTTCGCAGACGGTGGCGCTTCTTTTTATCTCGTTTACTATAAAATCGCAGATTGGCTTCGGGTCCTTGCATACTATGTTGAAATACTTGCACTCGTTAATGCTTTTTATGAACGTGTCCAGCACTACAAGCCTTATGGTAAGGCCTAATACCGATAACATTCCGGTTTTTATGTCGAATACTAAGAACGTCAGCAAGGTTATTATCATATCTACAATATACATTGCCTTGCTCGTATCGATAGTTGTATATTTTTTCAGTATCAGCGCGATGACCTCGGTACCTCCGCCGGACGAGTCGATATTAAAGAGCAGCGCATAGCATACCGCCTGAAGCGAAACGGCGAAAACGAGATTCAGCAGCGGTTCGTCCGTAAGCGGCGCGGACATCGGAAACAGCTTTTCAAACGCTATCAGTATAAACGCAAACATAATGCTCACATAAGCCGACTTGAATCCGAATCCCTTTCCCAAAAACAGAAAACCGGTCAGAATAAGCAAAACACTTACAATTAACGTTATGCCGCCCGCGGATATGAAACCGGATTTCGACGCGAGTACCGCAATGCCCCCGATACCGCCGAAGTTAAAATTATCGGGGAATTTGAAAAAATATGTTTCTATCGCGAATAAAACCGTGGCAAAATTTATAATCAGAAAATCTTTATGCTGTCTGGTCATTTCACATCTTCCCGCTTTTTGTAATAAGGTTTTCGCGGACATAGAGACAGGGGATGAAATTTCAATCATCCCCCGAATTGTTTTATTAAGTTTAAAAAGCCCTCGCCGGATAGAATCCGCCGTTTCTTATCCTCTGATATATCGCTTGTTTCGACAATCAGAAGAGTACTCTTTAAACAGAACAGCGGCGCGAGTGAGCCGTAAACCAGCTTAGCGGTAATACCGTTCGTATCAAGGGTTTCCATAACACTGCATGAATCCTTCAAGCCCGAACAATCCGCGTACACATACGGGTTATTCACCACGACCTCGCTAAGCTCTTTAAGCTCGCCGAGTCGGATATTGCATAAAAGAACCGGAAAGTCCGCCTGCGAGTCCAGAAACTCCCGCACCTCATCATGCGGTACGGTCTCCGGATGAACCATATACGTAATCCGCTCATCCTCCATACGCATTGTCAGAAACAGCGGCAGACGAAGTCTGCGCAGCGCCTCGCAAAGCCTTGTCATCACGGGGTCCGAGAGCGAGTACCCGTGAAAACCGGGGGAAATCCTGACCCCGGCTATATTCATCTCACGCGATGCGCGCTCAAGGTCGTCAAAACAACCGGGAAGCGCCGGGTTAACCGTCATTACATGATGATAATCCGGCGAATCCTTTAAGATTTCCGCCAAATCAATATCGGCTTCATACGGGTCGTTATAGAAAATCGCGTCCGTACTCGAGACGAAGCCCCGGCTTATACCGTTTCGCGAATGCAGCGCGCGCAAATCCGCGAAGCCCCCCGCCCTGACCTTATGAAAAGGCCAACCGCCGATAAAGCAATTAAAATCCACACTCATAGGCTCAACTAACCTTACCTTTTTATTTTAAAATTTCTGTCAAACAAAGCTAATGTGTTTTTATAGAGTATTTTATTTTTTTCGTCCTCGCTGATATTCGCCTCGAGCACCTGTCCGTAGTTTACGACAAACGAACCGGGCAGGTCGGTTCCGAATAAAATCCTGTCGGCGCCGATTGATTCCACCGCGTATATCAAATCATCGGCGCGAAATATCGAGCCCGAAATATCCGCCCAGACGTTTTCGCAGTCACGTATTGCGGGAATCCCGTCGTAGCAGTTTCCGCCGAGGTGCGCCATTAT
>JAAYXM010000093.1 GCA_012515925.1 Clostridiales bacterium | reverse complement strand
TTTTGCGTATTATTAAAATCTACTCGAAATTTTGTTTTAAATAGTATATAATAAGGCAAAACAAAATCAACGTTAAAAGGACGGGGAAAACATGGGGTGTCTGGATAGAATTAAACTATATAATAATCAGCTGACCAAAACCGACATGAAAATCGTAGCTTATTTTAAAAAGCATATTGAAACGATACCTTACCTATCGGTAGAGGAGCTCGCGAACAAGGTGGACGTCTCACCCGCCGCGGTTATCAGGTTTATTAAGAGATTGCAGTACAACAGCTTCGCGGAATGCAAAATCGACGTGGCAAAATCCGATATAAACCGCGCGCTGAATATCGAGAACCTGAAATTCAATACCTCGGACAGTATTCACAGCCTGACTAAAAAAATCGGGGCCATGACAACGGATTTGTTTTCTCAGACTATCGATATGATAAACTATAAGAAGCTTGAGGATACCGTTGCGCGTCTGCGAAAAGCGGGAAAAATCATATTGTTCGGTATGGGGTCGTCCGGGCTTGTGGCGATCGATTTGCAGTATAAGCTGCTGCGCATACAGAAAAACTGCCTGTTTAACTCGGACGGGCATGTGCAGATGATTAACGCGAACTTCGCCGAAGAAAACGACGTTGTTATCGCTTTTTCGTATCGCGGCGAAACGAAAGAGGTTATCAAGGCGGTTCAGACCGCCAGGAAGAAAGGCGCGTATATCGTCGGAGTAACTTCAAACACCGCGAGTCCGTTGTATAAAATCTGTGATGCTTGTCATTTGATTCCCCAAAGCGAGGGTGAAATCCGCCTCGGCGCCATCCAATCGCGCTACGCGCAGCTTTTAATCTGCGATATCCTGTATATCGCAATCGCCCAGGAAAACTTTGACGCCGTAAAGAAAATGATTGTCGATACACGCATGATGCTGTATTGATATGCTTAAATCGGTTTATATCCGGGGCTCCTGTACTTACTGTGCGGGAGCCCCTTTCAAATGAGGAGAAGAAAAGTCTTTTTAATTGCCTGTGACGCGCTTGTAGTTTACCTCGTAATATGAGACTAACTCGTCTACGCCCATATTTTTAAGCTCCTGCTGGAATGCGTCCCATTTAGACATCGGCTCCAAACCGTAAAGGAACTTGCTGAGCATTTCACTGCTGAACGTATTAATCTCGGTCAGAAGATCGTTAATCTTGTTTTGGTCCTCATCCTTGAACGAAAGCCATTGAAACGGATTCATATAATCCTCGCCGTATCCGATAGCGATTCTGCTTTGTTCGCATTGGTCTTCCGAATACATCGCTTCGTTGGCTTCCGCGTAAATACATTGACCGAGCCCTAAGGTTGTAAATCCGTATTTGGAATACGCGGATTCGCCTTCATTAAGAATGAACTGTTTTTTGCCGTCTTTAATCTCGTATGTCTCGCCCTCTTTGCCCCAGCTTAAAAGCTCGCGGCCTTCCTCCGAATACATCCAGTCAAACAGCTTAAGAGCATTATTAATGCGGGTTTCATCCTGAGTGTTGCACAGTATATATCCTACCATCTCATAGTTTTGCTTGGACAGCTTGTGCTGACCGGTAGCGATATTCGCTTTTGGCGGGGGCATAACCTTCAGCGTGAAATCCGGGTTTTGTTCGCGGCTCGGTTCCTGGAAAAAATCAACGCGTACAATATATTCGGGCATCATAAACCCGCGGTTGGTAAACACAAGCTCTTCCCATGTTTTAGCTTTAATTGTCAGATAATCGGGCGGCAGGAGCTTAGCCTGATAAAACTTTAGTAAATCCTCAACCATATACTTCATGGTTTCTTCAGCCGCGCCGTAATGCCATGTTTTCGTATTGAAATCATAGTATAACTGGTTGGAGAAGTACGGCGCCCACTGGGACCCTACAATCGCCATATTGCGCAATCCGTCGCGCACGCAAATCGGATAGCTGTCCGGATACAATTCCTTAAGCTTCAAAGCCGTGTCATACATCTCGTCAATAGTTTCGGGGGTTTTCAGGTTATGCTTTTCGAAGACATCCGAGCGATAAAGCCATGCGCGCGTATTCCCCATGGTATGAAATCCGTAATTCGGCGGGAAATATATTTTCCCGTCACCGGAGCGGCGCTGGTTCATCGTATCCTTTCTTTCGTCCTCAGGGATAGAGTTCCAGAACTCCGTAAAATTCGGGAGCTTATCCGGATAATCGTCAATCGCGATAAGAGCGCCGGAAAGAGCATGGGTATCCACGAATTTTTTACTGTCAATATACATTAAAT
>JAAYXM010000092.1 GCA_012515925.1 Clostridiales bacterium | reverse complement strand
TGGCGACCCGGAAGGGGCTCGAACCCTCGACCTCTAGCGTGACAGGCTAGCGTTCTAACCAACTGAACTACCGGGCCATGGAATTTTGGTGGGAACAACAGGGCTCGAACCTGTGACCCCTTGCTTGTAAGGCAAGTGCTCTCCCAGCTGAGCTATGCTCCCTATTTCAAAACCGCCTCAGGCCACATGCGGCGAAGACAATTATACATATTATTTGCCCTCGTGTCAATACACAATATCAAGTTTTTTCGCATTCTGATATTACAAGTTCAAATGCGGCATTGCTGTTCCCGTCCTGATGAGGGAGTGGGGAGCAGCGACAACTGATTTTTCAACTCGCGTTTTTTGCGCTAAAAGTCAGTCAATCGGTGAAATTAAATTTAATTTGCCAAATACTTGATTTTTTATCTGATTATTAATATTATATATAAGAAAGCGCAAAACTTAATTGTATCGGTGACTGGATGTGGGGAAATGGACAAGTATTTATTAAAAAGGCTGCAAGCCGAGCGTGACAGTTTTTCGAAGCGCCAGAAGCTTATAGCGGATTATATCATAAACAACTATGACAAGGCTGCGTTTATGACCGCGGCAAAGCTCGGCAAAACCGTCAACGTCAGCGAATCCACAGTGGTGCGGTTTGCCGCCGAGCTGGGGTTTGAAGGCTTCCCCCAAATGCAGAAGGTGCTTCAGGATATAGTTTTAAGCAAGCTAACCGCGGTCCAGCGCATCGAGGTGGCAAGCGACCGCATGGATAAAAACAACGTTTTGAATATGGTCCTGCGCTCGCATGTTGACAATATTCTGCATACCTTAGAGCAGACCGACAGGAACGAATTCAACGCGGTTGTTGATACGGTGCTCGGCGCGAGGAACATTTATATAATCGGCGTGCGCTCGTCCTCGGCCCTCGCGAATCTCCTCGGCTTTTATTTAAACCTGATATTCCCGTCCGTTCATATAGTAAGCACAATAAGCATGAGCGAGATGTTCGAGCAGATATTCAGAATCTCGGAGGATGACGTTTTTATCGGCATTAGCTTTCCGAGATACTCCCAGCGCACAATCCGCGCCATGCGCTTTGCACTGGCTAAGAACGCGAAGGTTGTCGCGATTACCGACAGCTTTAATTCACCGCTCTGCGATTGCGCGTCGTACAAGCTTACGGCCAAAAGCGATATGATTTCCTTTGTGGATTCGCTCGTGGCGCCGCTTAGTCTGATAAACGCGCTGATTGTCGCGGTAAGCATGAGGAAAAAAGAGGAGATATCCGAAGTCTTTAAAGAGCTCGAAAAAATCTGGGACGAGTATAACGTGTACGAGAAGTTTGATAATGAGTAAAAAAATCGCTGTTATCGGGGGAGGGCCCGCGGGCATGATTGCCGCGGGGATTGCGGCCGTGAGACATTCGGAGGTTTATCTTATCGAAAAAAACGCGTATCCCGGTAAAAAACTCAATATAACCGGAAAGGGAAGATGCAACCTCACCAATAACTGCGATGTGGAAACCCTGATTAATAATACGCTGAGCAACGGCAAATTCCTTATCAGCGCGTTTTCGAGGTTTACACCGCAGGATACGATGAGGTTTTTTGAGGAGCTGGGCGTACCGCTTAAAACCGAGCGCAGCTGGCGGGTTTTCCCGGTGTCCGACAAAGCGCGGGATATATCAGACGCGCTGAAAAGATTTTTGGATAATAACAATGTTAAGATAATGTATAACACCCGGGCTGCCGATATAATCACAAATAACGGTTCGGTTTGCGGTGTAATTACTTCAAAACAGACGCTTGACTGTGACGCGGTTATTCTCGCGACGGGCGGCGTGTCATATCCCGCGACGGGCTCGACCGGGGACGGGTACGACATGGCAAGACGATTAGGACATGAGATTATCGCACCAACGGGTTCGCTTGTACCGTTAATCGCCGATAAAAAAACCTGCAAGGCTTTACAGGGACTGTCCCTGAAGAATGTAAAGGTAAAGGCATTTACAAACGGCGGCGCGAAGATTTTCGAGGAAACCGGCGAAATGCTGTTTACGCATTTCGGGGTATCGGGCCCGCTAATCCTGTCCGCAAGCGCCCATATGCTTGATTTTCAAAACCGCGAATACCATATAATAATTGATTTAAAGCCGGCCCTTGACGAAAGGACACTTGATTTAAGGCTACTGCGGGAATTCGACGAGAGCAAAAACAAGGATGTATATAACATCTTAAAAAGGCTTGTGCCGTTAAAGCTCGTTCCGGTAATCGCGGCGCGCGCGGGAATATCGCGCGGGCTTAAAGTAAACGAATTCAGTCAAAAGGAAAGAAAAATCCTTATAAATACGCTCAAGGAATTCAGAATAGATATCGAGGGTAAAAGATCCGTGGAAGAAGCCGTCGTGACCCGCGGAGGGGTGGACGTCAGGCAGGTAAACCCCAAAACCATGGAGTCGAAGCTTGTAAGCGGTTTGTTTTTTGCGGGCGAGGTGCTTGACGCGGACGCGTATACGGGCGGATTCAATCTCCAGATAGCGTGGTCCACCGGATATGCCGCGGGGAGCGCCGTCTGACGAGAGGAGAGGAATTGAATACATGTATAACAGCAAGGAAGTAATGACCGCGGCTATAAGACTTGCGGTTACCGGCTCGATTGACGAGGAAAAGGAGTTAATACGCGAATTTAATGAACGCGGCATACTCGCCGCCGCCGCCAATTACGGGGGCGAATATATATCCGCCATCGGGAAAATCATCGAGCGCACGATTGTCGCGGCTAAGCGCGAGGGAATTATAAAGGAGACCCACAGCGAGGAAGGCGCGGTAGCGGGCGCGGCGCATGAGGCTGTGACGTATTTTGCGGATAAGGCGCTGGGCCTTAATATCGGCGGCAAAATCGCGATAACGAGAGACGGGGAGCATGTATGCGTCGCGATGTTTTTCGGGGTCGGTATGGTCCACTTAAACGACGTGGCTATCGGAATAGGTCATAGGGTTATATAAAATCAGTTTCGGGGAGCAAGTAGCATGAACAAGCTTTCGATTGCAATCGACGGGCCGTCGGGCGCCGGGAAAAGCACGATATCAAGGGAAATCGCGAAAAGCTTCGGCTTTATTTACGTGGACACGGGCGCGATGTACCGGACGGTCGGGCTGTACGTCAGGCGGCGCGGCATTAATCCGAGGGACGATGTTGAGGTTTCCCGGGTTTTGCCGGATATTCATATTGATATTAAGTACGAAAACGGCGTCCAGAGGATGCTGCTGAACGACGAGGACGTCACGGACGCAATCCGCGCCCACGAAATCTCGGCGTTCGCGTCGGACGTTTCGGCAATCCCCGAGGTGCGTTCGTTTCTGTTGGGAATGCAGCGCAGATTCGCCGAAATATATAACGTTATTATGGACGGGCGGGATATAGGTACGGTTGTGCTTCCTTCCGCCACAGTTAAAATATTTCTCACCGCGTCGCCGGAGGACAGGGCGAAAAGAAGATATCTCGAGCTTTGCGGCAAGGGCAGCGATATAGCTTATGAAAAGGTTTTGGAGGACATCAATACCCGGGACATAAACGACTCGTCGCGCGCCGTTGCGCCGCTTAAACCCGCCGATGACGCGCTGGTTGTGGACACTACCGGAAACACGCTCGCGCAAAGTATTGAACTGATTAAGCGTCTGATTGAGGAGAGAATAAAGGATGCTTTATAAAATATGCGTGTCTCTGCTCACTCCGTTCATATATTTATTTTTCCGCCTGAGGGTGACGGGCAAAAGCAACATACCGTCGGGCGCCGCTGTTGTCTGCGGCAACCATTCATCGAATTTAGACCCGATTGTCCTGGGCGTCGCGCTCGGGGTGCGCAACCCGCTTTGCTTTATGGCGAAAAAGGAGCTTTTCGACATACCGGTTTTAAGGGGATTGCTGCGCGCGTTGGGAACATATCCGGTGGACCGCGGCGCGGCGGACTTGAAGGCGATAAAGGACTCGGTTGCGTTGCTTAAAAGCGGCAAAAAAGTCATGCTTTTTCCGCAGGGTACCCGCGTCAAAGACGGGCTTTCCGATACCGGGTCGGTCAAGACCGGAATCGCGCTGCTCGCGGTTCGAGCGGGCGTCCCGATAGTCCCCGTTTACATTCCGGAAAACATACATCTTTTTAAGAGAACAAACGTTATTATAGGCAAGCCCGTAATACCCGAAATGCGGGAGGGTACGGCTTCTGAAAACTACAGGCGAATATCCGATGATGTTTTTAAAGAAATACTTTCCTTAAAAGAGAGTCAGATATGAGAAGAAATATAAAAATCGCGAAAAGCGCGGGCTTTTGCTTCGGTGTCAGGCGCGCCGTCAGCATTGCGGAGGAGCTTGGACGCTCGGGGAAAAAAACCGTAACACTCGGGCCAATAATCCATAACGCGCACGTGGTCGGATACCTGCGTGATTTGGGGATAAAAAGCGTCGAAAACGCGGAGCAGATACCCGAGGGCTATACCGCGATTATCCGGTCGCACGGTGTGCCGCAGTCGGTTCTTGACGAACTGAATGCGCGCGGTATTGAATATGTTGACGCCACATGCCCGTATGTAAGCCGTATTCACGGTATTGTGGCGGAAAAATCCGCTGAGGGCTATGTAATAATCATTATAGGCGCGAAAGAACACCCGGAGGTGCTCGGGATTGCGGGACGCTGCGAAAACGCGATTATTGCAGAAAACAAGGAGCAGCTTGCGGCACTGCTCGAATCATTGGACGAACTTGAGGACAGGCGTATTTGTGTGGTGGCGCAGACCACAATTGACCGCGGAATATGGAAGGATTGCGCAGAAATTATAAAAAAACTGTATACAAACTGCGAGATATTTGATACAATATGTACCGCCACTTATAAACGGCAGCTCGAAGCAAGGGAAATTGCCGCGCAGTCGGATATAATGCTGGTAATCGGTGACAGGTCAAGTTCAAATACGCGCGCGTTGTATAAAATCGCGGGCTCGGTATGTCCGGAAGCGCTGCAGATAGAAAGCGCGGCGGATATTGACCTTAAGGCTTTAGGTAGTTATAAACGTATCGGAATTACCGCCGGAGCCTCGACACCCGATTGGATAATTAAGGAGGTAAAAAACAAGATGAGCGAAGAAACCAAGAACTATGAGGGTGAAACCTTTGAGGAAATGATAGACAAAACACTCATAACCTTGAATACCGGGGAGAAGGTAACCGGGGTCGTTACGGCTGTTACACCGTCGGAAATTCAGGTCGACTTAGGTACGAAATATGCCGGTTACATCCCGATTGCCGAGGTTAGCAACGACCCTTCCGAAAACCCCGAGGAAGTATTCAAGGTGGGTGACGAGGTTGAGGCGTTCGTTATCCGTGTCAACGACGTTGAGGGCGTTATTACGCTGTCAAAGCGCAGGCTTGACGCGGTAAAGGGCTGGGAGGATATCGAACAGGCAAAGACGTCGCGGGAAATACTCGAAGGTATTGTGCTTGACGAAAACAAAGGCGGCGTTATAGTAGCCGTTAAAAACGCAAGGGTTTTTGTCCCCGCGTCACAGACAGGGCTTCCGAGAGAAGCTCCGATGTCGCAGCTTATAAAGCAAAAGGTAAAGCTTCGCATTACCGAGGTCAACCGCGGCAGAAAAAGAGTCGTGGGCTCAATCAGAAGCGTTATGAACGAAGAGCGCCGCGCCGCGTCCGAAAAGGTGTGGAACGAGATTGAGGCCGGCAAGGTATACAGCGGCGCGGTTAAGTCCATGACCTCCTACGGCGCGTTTGTAGATATCGGCGGTGTCGACGGTATGGTGCATATTTCCGAGATGTCATGGAAAAGAATCAGTCATCCGTCTGAGGTATTCAATGTCGGCGATGTTGTCGAGGTGTTCGTAAAGGACTTCGACAAGGAGAAAAAGAGAATCTCCCTCGGATATAAAAAGGAATCTGAAAACCCGTGGAAGGTTTTCACCGGGAAATACAGCGTCGGCGACACCGCAACGGTTAAAATCGTCAAGATGATGCCGTTCGGGGCTTTTGCCGAAATTGTTCCGGGTGTTGACGGGTTGATTCATATATCCCAAATCTCCACGAGGAGGATATCAAAGCCCGCGGAGGTACTCAGCGAGGGTCAGGAAGTCGAAGCTAAAATCACAAATATCGATTATGAAAATAAAAAGATTTCGCTGTCAATCCGCGCCCTGATTACGGGCGAGGAAGCAGCGGAGCCCGAAATCGTTAAAGAAATGGGCGAGGATGAGATAGTCGCCACCTCGGGCGAAAGCGAAAACGCGATAGAAGAGGAAGCTCCGGCATCCGTTGAAGCCGCGGCTCCCGAAACCGACGCGCCGTCTGCCGTTGAGGATGCTCCGGCGCCCGTCGAAGTCGCGGAAATCGAGCCCGCGGCGGAAGCGGCGGAGGCCGAGGCGCCCGCGGAGGCTCCCGAGGAAGCTCCCGCGCCGGTTGAGATTCCCGCGGAGGAAGCTCCGGCACCGGCGGTTGAAGACTCCGTACCTGTTGAGGAAGCTCCGGCGGAAGAGCCTTCCGAAGCAAAGCCCGTAAAGAAGAGGGCTTCAAGAAAGAAAAAGACCGAAGAGGACGCCGCGGCCGCCGAAAGCGCGGAAGCAGCCGAGGCATCTGCCGAGGAGTCAAACGCCGAAACAGCCGGAGACTCAGCGGAATAATAAAGACAAAAAATCAGCCGCGGCGCTTATTTTAATAATAGGCGCCGCGCATATTATTTTATAATATCCCGATATTGTGAGAATATCAAAAACCTGCCGCATATAATAAATTAATACGATAATCGTTTATGTGCGAATGCGGGAGGTGTTGTAATGCATTGCTGCAGAGTTACGGATTTAAGCTGCAAGGAGGTTATAAACATCTGCGACGGTACGCGGTACGGGTATGTCAACGATGTGGAGGTGGAGACGGCGGAGGGGCGCGTGGTTTCGATTATCGTTCCCGGGCCGTGCAAGCTCCCGTGGCTTTTCTTCCGGCGCGACGACTATATTATCCCATGGGACGCGATAAAACGTATCGGCGAAGATATAATCCTTGTGGATTATCAGGTAAAATACTATCCGAGACGAGAAAAACGTCCATGGTTTAAACTAAGATATTAAAGATTTTGAAAAACAGTTGTCGCTGTCCCCGTCCGGGGAGGGAAACAGCAAGGCCGCAATTAAACATGCAATTTTCGGAATAATTTAAAAATATTCAAAAAAACGCTTGCAAAGAAGCGGCAAATATGCTAATATATTGAGAAAACACACACATCGCAATCAGTTTCTTCTTGTGCCTTAACGGTGAAGAAATTGGAATGACCGGTGTGGAGGTGCCAACTAAAAGGAGGAAAACATTTAATGTCACAGGTTGTCAGTATGAAACAACTGCTTGAAGCGGGTGTCCATTTCGGGCACCAGACGCGCCGCTGGAATCCCAAGATGGCGCAGTATATCTTTACCGAGCGGAACGGAATCTATATCATCGATTTGCAGAAGACCGTCAAAAAGCTTGAAGAGGCTTACAATTTCGCTCGTGATATCGTTGCTGAGGGCAAGTCGATTTTGTTCGTCGGAACAAAGAAGCAGGCTCAGGAATCGGTTAAAGAGGAAGCCGGTCGCGTAGGCATGTTTTTTGTTAACGCGCGCTGGCTCGGCGGCATGCTTACGAACTTCAAAACCATGCGCCAGAGAATTGACCGTTT
>JAAYXM010000091.1 GCA_012515925.1 Clostridiales bacterium | reverse complement strand
TTCCAAAGCTTGTTGCCGGACAGCACCCAGTCGGCGACCGCGTAATGCTCCTCCGTCGGTGTAAGATTATAAATATTTTGGGGGTTGGCCTTGCCGCCCACCGTCGTCATGGCGCAGGTAAACTGATACGGCTGGAGCAGCACCTTTCTCAAATCCCCCTGATTAACCCTGAAATACTCACCGTACGGGATATGAACCCTGTTCATAATTACCGTGGCGACCGCCTTTTGTCCGGTATCCCCCTCGCTCTCGGCCTCGCATCTTATCATTCGTGCCAGCAACTCCCTCGCGGAAAGGGGCATATTATTATCACCTCTTTAAAACAACGGACAATATACTATATTCACCAGAATAAGCTCATGTTCATTTACGGCACTGCGGGGACTGGGCCGTGTCGTTCTCAAAACTTAAAAAATAATCCTTTTACGTAACGGCACTGAAGAACTGTCCCCGCTTTATCGTTATTTAGGGACCCCCGCAATCACATTTTTCCGCATCACACATTTTGCGATTTTTTGTGATTACAATGTATATAAATAAGAAGGAAGGCGTGATTGCCTTCCTTCTTTCAGCCTTCAATATAACCTTTTTCACGGGCATCCGCCTCTTCCTTAATCTCACGGCGTAACCCCCCGAGGGCTTCTTCCCTCCTCGCGTTTTTGTCGGTTAATTCCTGTCTTGTCTTTTCGTTTGAGGTTTTTTCAATCATTTCGTTTGCGCGCTCAATATTCCGAATCGTTTGGTCGATATTTTCCTGAATACGTTCTACATTGTCGGAACGGTCGTCAGGATTCGGCTTCATAATATCATCTCCCGAATTGTTTTCATTTAGTATCCGCAGGAGATGAAGAACATATACCTACTCCTTTATAATATCCAGAACAACCTGACCGGCGAGAATCAAGCCCGCCACGGACGGAACGAACGCGACGCTTCCCGGCACGGGTCTGCCCGAGGCGCGCTTCTCCGCCTCGCTCTCCGGCTTAAGCGCCGGCTCTTTCGAATACACGACCTTAAGACTCCCGATACCCCTTTTTTTTAGCTCGCGCCGCATTACCCGCGCAAGCGGGCAGATTGAGGTTTCATAAATATCGGATACCTCAAAGCGCGTCGCGTCAAGCTTGTTCCCGGCGCCCATGCTGCTTATGACCGGCACGCCCGCCCTGTACGCGTTTTCGATAAGCAGGATTTTTGACGACACCGTGTCAATCGCGTCCACGATATAGTCAAATCCGTTAAGGTCAATATCGGGCGCGGTGTTTTCGTCATAAAAGCATACAAACGCTTTCGCGCCGGCTTTCGGATTAATCTCAAGCACCCTTTGTCTCATCACATCCGCCTTATACATACCTATTGTGCTGACCAAAGCTATAAGCTGGCGGTTGATGTTCGATTCGCAAACCCTGTCATGGTCAAACAGCGAAAGCCTTCCTACACCGCTTCTCGCCAGCGCTTCGGCGGCAAACGAGCCGACGCCGCCCAAGCCGAACACCGCGACGCTCGCGGCGTTAAGCTTTCTTATCGCGTCTTTTCCGAGCAAAAGCTCGGTTCTTGAAAACCTCTCCGGCATGTGATACCCCCTGATAGTTGTTAGTCACCAGACACTGGTGGACGGGAGAAACGGGCTGATAGTTGTTAGACACTAGTCACTAGTCACTAGTCACTAGTCACTAATGGACGAGGAAAGTGGCTATTCTAATTTCAGTTTTTTCAGTCTCAGCGCGTTTAACACAACGGATACCGAGCTTAATGACATCGCGGCCGCCGCGAACATGGGATTTAGAAGCGGACCGCCGAAAATATGCAGCACCCCGGCGGCTATGGGTATCCCCGCCGTGTTGTAGCCGAACGCCCAGAACAGGTTTTGCCTGATATTCCGTATCGTATGTCTGCTTAAGCGGATTGCGTTCGCGATACCCGTCAAATCGTTTTTCATTAGCACGATATCCGCGGACTCCATTGCGATATCCGTCCCCGACCCGACCGCGATACCAATGTCCGAAACCGCGAGCGCGGGCGCGTCGTTTATGCCGTCGCCCGCCATCGCGACTTTTTTACCTTCCGCCTGAAGCTTTTTAACAGCATCCGCCTTATCACGCGGCAAAACCCCGGCGATAACCCTTTCGATACCCACCTGCCCCGCTATCGCGCGGGCGGTTTTTAGATTATCGCCCGTAAGCATTACGACCTCAAGACCCATATCCTTAAGCCGCCTGACCGCCGCCGCGCTTGTTTCCTTGATTGTGTCCGCAACCGCGATAAGTCCGTAAATCGTATCGTCAACCGCGACGAACAACGGCGTTTTCCCGCCAAGGGCAAGCTCTTCCGATTTATCGCGAAGCTCCGGCGCGTTTATCCCCCGGCTTTCCGTTAAGCTTAGATTGCCGATAACGACTTTTTTACCGTCGCCTATTATAGCCTCTATTCCCTGACCGGGCAGCAGCTTGAATTCGGAAAGCTTGTAAAGCTTTAAACCTTTACTCTCCGCGGCCTCGACAACCGCGCGCCCTATCGGATGCTCCGAACCTTTTTCCGCGGACGCGGCAACGGATAAAACCTCGTCTTCGGATATCCCCGCAACCGGGATAATGTCCGTAACGCCGGGCTTGCCTTTAGTAATCGTACCAGTCTTATCAAGAACTATTACGTCAATCCTATGCGCCGTCTCAAGGGCTTCGCCGTTTTTTACAAGTATGCCCGCCTCCGCGCCGCGCCCGGTGCCCGTCATAATCGCGGTGGGCGTGGCAAGTCCGAGCGCGCACGGGCACGCAATCACAAGCACGGAGATAAACACCTTAAGCGAAAACTCAATCGACTCTCCGGAAATACGCCAGGAAACCGCCGCGATAAACGCGATAAGGCAAACCACAGGCACGAACACTCCGGAAACCCTGTCGGCAAGCCTGGCAATCGGCGCCTTGGTACCCTGCGCCTCCTCCACAATCCTGATGATTTTCGAAAGCTGCGTGTCCGCGCCCACATTTAACGCCTCAAGCTTTATATACCCGTTTATATTAATGCAGGCGGCATATACCGTATCACCGAGCGTCTTGTCCGCCGGCATACTCTCTCCGGTCAGCATTGATTCGTCAACCGCCGTGTTTCCGTATATTATCCTGCCGTCAACCGGAATTCTTTCGCCGGGTCTGACCACGACGATATCCCCTTTAAGCACCTGACCGACGGGCACCTCTTTTTCGGCACCGTCTTTTATGACTACCGCGGTCTCGGGCGTAAGCCCCATAAGCTTTCCGACCGCGTCGGACGTCCTGCCCAAAGCCTTCGCCTCAAGCGTCCTGCCGAGCAGTATCAGCGTGATTATAACACCCGCCGTCTCAAAATACAGGTTATGCGCCGCGTCGTGACTCCCGCGCATTACCGACCAGACCGAAAACGCACTGTAAACAACCGCCGCCGTTGTGCCGACGGCGATAAGCGAATCCATATTCGGGTGAAGCTTAAGAAGCCGTCGGTAACCGACCGTATAAAACCTTATGCCCGCTATAATAATCGGAATTGTAAGAAACGCCTGAGCGAGCGCATAGTTTTCCGGCCTGATATCCGGGCGCAGGAATAAGGGCAGCGGCAGGCGCGGCGCCGGCATCATCGGCGCCATCGCGAGATATAAAAGCGGGATAACGCATATTGCCGACACGACAAGCCTTATCGTAAGTACCCTTATCTCTTTTTGCTTTCTTATCCTGTCCTCGTCCGCGCCCGAATCGTTTATCGGAATAAATCCCGCTTCTCTTATCGCGCCGGCGATGTCCGAAAGCCCGATTTGCCGCGCGTCGTATTCGACAACCGCTTTTTCCGCCGCGAGATTTACCGAGACCATTTTAACACCGCGGACTTTTCCGACGGCGTTTTCCACGCTCGCGGCGCATGCCGCGCAATTCATCCCGCCGATTTTTATCGTATCTCTTGAAATCATCCGTTTCCCCTCCCGCTGCCGTATTGGTGATGTAATATGTCATCTTCGGCGGTTGCCGCGAAAGCGGCGAGCCGAAGGACTTAAATCAAAAATATATTAACCGCTTGCGGTTATTATATCATAACAATAAATTAAAAAATACATATTTTGCATATTCATGAAGTGGTTGAATGTTGCTCCCCCCCGGGGAAGCAATAACAAAACCATAATAAAATCTGCAAATTTCGGAATATTATTCTTGATTTCGCTTTATATTGACAAACAATATTCGCCGTTGTATCATTAGGTTATATATATAAATCAGACCGAAAAGAGGGTTGGGGATATGAATGTCAAATTACACAGAAATATCTTATTTGACCTGTTTGTCATAGTCCTTGATTTTGGTCTTGTTTTTTTTGCGTGCGAAACCGCGTACAAGGTGCTGTCAAGTGTTATGGACGTGCCCCCTCCCAGCACCGCGACGGTTTTTGTCTACGCGGGCTTTGTTTTATTCATGTTCTATACCTACGATTTCTATACAAAAATAATAAGGAACAGATACGAACTGCTGCTTTCCGTGGCAATCACGGTGCTTGCGGCCGACGCGGCCGCGATTATATTCGACAGGGTTTTCATGATAAATA
>JAAYXM010000090.1 GCA_012515925.1 Clostridiales bacterium | reverse complement strand
GGTTTGGGGCGGAAAAGCGCGCGCGCGGCATAATGACGTATTCGGATCTGGAGCACGGCGCGATACGGCTTTTCGTAAAGGAATACAACGAGGAAACGGACACCGTATACCCGACGGAGCTGGCGGAGGATGTTTCACGGTCCTTTACGGGAGTACTGATTGACGAGTTTCAGGACTCAAACGGTATTCAGGATATACTGTTTCGCGCAATCTCCTCGGGGGAGAAGAATATCATCATGGTCGGGGACGTAAAGCAGTCAATTTACAGGTTCAGGCTTGCCGACCCGTCCATATTCATGAAAAAATACAAAAGCTTTCCGACGGATCCGGATTCACCGGATACTCCGCGCTGCGTGACGCTGTCAAAAAACTTCAGGTCGCGCGTTGAGGTATTAAACGCGGCAAACGATATGTTTTCGCGTATCATGAGCGAGGCGCTCGGAGACATCAACTACACGCCGAGAGAGTATCTGTATAAGGGGCTTGATTTCCCCGAAATACCCGGGCAGAACAATAAAAGTGAGCTTGTGCTGCTCGAAGTCGCGCAGGAAACCGGGGAGGACGGGGAATCGCCGGAAAAGCTTGAGCTTGAGGCGGAGTATATAGCGAATAAGATATTAAGCCTTATAGAAAGCGGCTTTAAGGTGACTGACAAGGACGGCTTGGTTCGGAATGTAAGGTATTCGGATTTCGCGATTCTGCTGCGTACCGCAAAGGGACGGAGCGCGTATTATGAGCGCGCGCTCGGAAAGTACGGCATACCCTGTTCGTCGGAGAAAAACGAGGGACTGCTCGGGACGGTCGAAGTAACGGTCATGACCTCATTTCTTTCCGTAATCGATAACCCGCTGCAGGATATACCGCTTATATCCGTGCTTAAATCCCCGCTGTTCGGCTTCGACGCGGACGATTTATGCTATATACGCAGGGCGGGGGAGCGTGAGCTCTACTTCGCGCTTATCGCGCATTCGCAATACACGGGAGAGGACGCGCGGGCCAAAGAAACCGCTCTGAAATGCCGCGATTTTCTAAAGCTCCTGACGGAACTCAGGGAGATGTCCGACGGGACGCCGACGGACAAGCTTCTCTGGCAGATATATAACCGCACAAACGCGATAGGTCTTTTCGGCGCGATGGAAAACGGCGAAGTCAGACAGCAAAATTTAATTACACTTTTTAAGCACGCGCAGAATTTCGAGAGCTTAGGCTATAAGGGCGTTTACAGATTCAACGCCCACCTCGCGAGAATCGCGGAGCGCGGCGGCGACCTTGCGGCGGAGCAGAACGATTCGCAAGGTCTTGACGCGGTGAGAATAATCACGATACATAAATCCAAGGGGCTCGAATTTCCCGTCGTGTTTCTGGCGAATTGCTGCCGGCAGTTCAACATGGAGGACGTAAAACGCAGGGTATTAATGCACCCGAAATTCGGAGTCGGGCTTACTTACAGGGATTACGCGAGCATGACGGAGCATCCGACAATCATAAAAAGAGCGATTTCGGAGGTTCTGACCCGGGAGACGAAAAGCGAGGAAATGCGCATACTGTACGTCGCGATGACGCGCGCGCGTGAAAAGCTCTATTTAGTCTGCACGATGAAAGACGCGGCAAAGTCGCTCAAAAAGCTGTTCGAGCTGACCCGTGGGCCGGAGCTTGTGATTAATTCAAGGCTTATAAATGCGAGCGGCACTGACGCATGGTTTTTCATCCCGCTGCTTAAATCCCGAGCGGGCGCCGGGCTTAGAAGCTTTGCCGGCATAGAGAGCTATGAATACGATATGACCACGGACGATCCGGACATAACGGTAACATTCGGAAACAGGGAGTTAAGAGAGATAAGCGGAGAGCCGGAAAACGCCGCTCCCGCGCGGCTTTCCCAGGATGAATCGGATACCGCGTTTATCGGTGAGCTTAAACGCAGGTTCGCGTTTGAATACCCGTATAAAAAAGCCGTGGACGCTCCGTCCAAAATCACGGCGACGGAGCTGTTCGAGCGGAAAAACCCGGACGTCAGGCCGCATATCAGGGCGTTTAAAAAGCCCGTATTCGTGCCGGAGCCGGTTCTTTCGCCCGCCGAGCGGGGTATTGCCGTGCATAAGGCGATGCAGTTTATCGATTTCGGTAAATGCGCGGATATGTCCGGGATTAAAGCCGAGCTCGACAGGCTCGCAAGTCAGGAGTATCTGACTCCGGAGCAGCATAGCGCGACAGACCCGTTACTTATTTATAATTTCTTTGAATCGGACACCGGGCGCGCGGTGCTTTCGGCGAAAAGCTTAAGGCGGGAATACCAGTTTTCCGTGCTCGCTCCGGCGGACACGCTGCTTGGCGAGCCGGATTTAGCGGGCGAAAAAATCCTGTTTCAGGGCGTTATTGACTTGTTCTTTGAAACGGAAGACGGGATTACGATACTCGATTTTAAAACCGACAATATAAAAAGCGCCCCGCCGCCGGAGCTTATCCGGCGATACGGAACGCAGATTAACGGCTACGCCTATGCGCTGAACAAAATCGAGGGTCTGAACGTGACAAGAAAGCTGTTATGCTTTTTGACCTCTAATCTGACCGTTGAGGTGTAATTAAAACGCGAACAGCAGTACGGCTGAAAAATGGAATGCCGAGCCGGCCATGATTAAAAGATGGAAAACCTCATGAAAGCTCCAGGCCGGACTGATATTCGGTTTTTTCAACATATAGAAAACCGCTCCGGTTGAATAAGCAACGCCGCCCGCCGCGATAAGGGCAAGACAGCCCGCGGGCATTTCCCGAAACGAGCGAATATCGAAAATCAGAGCCCAGCCCATTAAAAGATACAGAAGCGTGGATAAAAACCGCGGAGCGTTCAGCCATAACAGCTTGATGACAATCCCCAAAAACGCGACTCCCCATATTATTATAAGAAACCGCACGGCGTTCGAAGGCGACATGAAGGCTGCCGCTATCGGGCTGTATGTGCCCGCTATCAGTACGTAAATCATTGTATGGTCGAGCTTTCGCAGCCGGCGCTTTACGCGTTCGTCACCGGAAAAGTAATGATAAATCGAGCTCGCGGAATAAAGCGCGGTAAGCGACAGCCCGAAAATCAGGCAGGCTGTAAGAACAAGCGGGTTTTTGTTTTCGGAAAACAAATATCTTAATACAAATACGGGCAAGGTAAGGGTTGACACGACCGCGCCCCAAAAATGCGTATAGCTGCTTATCGGGTCAAGCGCGCGTTTAAAAAACTTTATCATAAGGAAGCCTCTCTGATTATTTTCAATAACTAAAACATAATTTATTAAATCGCAATTTACTGATTTACGATTTAATAAATTATACATTAGCAAATATAATATATCAAGCAAAGCACAATGGAATTTCTGAAAATGTAAGTTGTAGAATTAATTGTTGATGTTGTTCCTCTCCCTCGGGGGAGCAACAACATAAAAACCATAATTAAACTTTAACGTAGAATTCCGGGGAAAGCTCGGAATTTTTTTAAAACAGTCAGGCCGCGCGTTTAAACTGAAAACAGGGTTTAAAACAACCGTTCGGGGAATAATAATACAAAAGCGGGTGGCCGGTTTGAAGATAAAGCAGGATTTAAAATATATGCTTTCGGGAGCGCTTGCCGGGGCGGTGAACGGCTTTTTCGGCGCGGGCGGAGGGATGGTCTTAGTGCCGCTGCTGTCAAGGCTCTGCAAAACCGATGAGCGCCGCGCGTTCGCGACATGCCTTTCGATAATCCTGCCCTTGTCGGTATTATCCGCCGCCGTGTATTTCGCGAGAAACGACTTTGAGCTTAACGCCGCGCTGCCGTTTTTGCTCGGCGGTTTTTTTGGCGGGCTTGCGGGCGGCAGGATTTTTAAAAAGGTGCCGGCGCGAGTTCTCCGGATAATGCTCGCGCTGCTGATAATCTACGGGGGAATAAGGAGCATGGCGGCTTGAGCTTTTTAACCGACACGGCGGCAGGGTTTATAACGGGTATGCTGACGGGCTTCGGCATAGGCGGCGGCACGTTGCTAATGATATATACGGCGGTTATTAAGGATATGCCCCAGCTTGCCGCGCAGGGGATAAATCTTTTGTATTTTATCCCCGCCGCGGGCAGCGCTCTTATTTCGCATATAAAAAACAGGCTGATTGACAAACGCGCGTTTATTATATGCTCATGCGCGGGCGCGCTTACCACGCTTGCGTCCGCGTGGGCGGCGGGGCATACGGATATCCTTGTCCTGCGCCGGGTTTTCGGCGTCTTTCTTTTGATAATCGGTATAAACGAGCTGTTTTCATGCAGAGATTAATTTTTTCTCCCCGTAACGGGGAGAAAAACAGTCGCTTCAAATCAGGAAACTCCAACCCCAAACATGGAGAGAATAATCGCTTGATTAATTCCGTATCACAAGGCGGCGGGGAGTCGGAGAGCAAACTGATTGTTCTTGTATAGCCCGGTTTAATATGTTACTATTATTACGTTATCATATGCAAGGAGTTACATATAATGAAGCTTAGACTCGCGGCGTGGCTGACAATGCTGATTATGCTGTTCGGAGGCTGTTCGGCGATTAGGGAGGCCGAGCGGAATCTGTTTTTAATGGACACGACAATCAGCCTTCGCGTCTTCGGAGATAACGCGGACGCCGCGCTCACGGAGATTGCGGAGCGGCTATCCGTTTTCGACCGGGATTTTTCGCATGTCCGGGATGACGGGGAGCTTTACAGAATAAACAACCGTGAAAATCAGACGGTTGATATAACGGATGAAATGAGTGATATTCTGACCACGGCGAAAAAATACGCGGAGGAAACCCGCGGCGCGTTTGACCCGACAATCGCCCCGGCGGTCAAACTGTGGGGGATAGGCACGGAGAACCCGCGCGTGCCGGAGGAGGCGGAGCTTCGCGCGCTTCTTCCGTATATCGATTACCGGAAAATTGATATTTCCGAAAAAAAACTCACGCTTCCGCGGGGCTTTTCGATAAACTTAGGCGCGATTGCGAAGGGATACGCCTCGGACGACGCGCGCAGGGTGCTCGACAAACACGGTATCGGGAGCGCCGTTTTATCGCTTGGCGGAAACGTGTACGCGAGAGGCGCGCGCCCCGACGGTACGCCGTGGCGCGTCGGCGTACGGGACCCGGAGGGCACCGAAAACGATATTTTAGGGATTATTGAGGCTGAGGATAAGTATATTATCTCGTCCGGCGATTACGAGCGGTATTTCGAGCGCAGCGGCGCGCGCTATCATCATATACTCGACCCGAAAACCGCGGCGCCGGCGGATAATTCGCTTCGCGCGGTTGTTATCGTCTGCGATGAGGGTGCCCGCGGCGACGCTTATTCCACCGCGCTGTTCGTCATGGGCTATGACGCGGCGCTTGAGTTCTGGCGTGAAAAACGGGATTTCGAGGCGGTTTTCGTTTTAAAGGATAACAGGGTAGTCGTTACGGAGGGCATTGCGGAAAGCTTCAGCCAGAGAAACGAGAGCGGGAGGTATACGTATGAAACCGCGAAAAGGTGATTATCTTGTCGCGTTTATCGTGCTAGCCGCCGCCTTGTTTACATGGTTTTATCCGTTTCTCCGCGGCGGCGCGTCAGACCGCGCGGTTGTGACAAAGGACGGCGTGGAACTCTGCACGCTCCCGCTTGATAAGGATACGGAATTTGCGCTCGATGAGGCGACGATTCAGGTCAAGGACGGGAAAATCAGGATTCTGAAATCAAGCTGTCCCGATAAGGTGTGCGTCAATACCGGCGGCATTTCCAAATCCGGTCAGAGTATAGTATGCGTCCCGAACCGGATAATTATAAAAATACCGTACGGGGATTCGGGTGACGCGGATATAATAGTATCGTAAAAGGACGTGGGTGAGTGAACCGCATTGACGTTTATATGGCGGATATATCGAAAGCCGAGACCAATCGGCTTATAAGAAGATATAACTCCCTCGTGCCGGGCGCGGATAACCGCCTGGCGGGCATACGAAACGAGAAGGTCGTAAAACAAACCGCGGCGGGTGAGATTATGTTGCGCGCGCTGCTCGCGAGAAGGCTTAACATAGCCCCCGGCGCACTCGAAATACATAGGACGGACGCGGGCAAGCCGTACCTGAAAGCGCATCCCGGAGTGCACTTCAATCTGACACATTCCGCCGACATGGTCGTATGCGCGCTGGGGAATATCCCGCTCGGCGTGGATATTGAAAAAATAGAGCATGCGCGCGACAGGGTTATTGAAAAATGCTTTTGCGGCGCGGAGATTGACGCGATAAACCGCGCAGCGTCGCGGGACGTCGGTTTTTTCAGGCTTTGGACGATGAAGGAGGCCTATCTTAAGGCGGAAGGCTTAGGATTTACCGTCCCGCCGAAAAGCGTTGACGTGACGTGTATAAAAAGCCATTTTTTTACGAGCGCGCTTGTAGACGGGAGCTATTGCGTAAGCCTGTGCGCGCGCGGGGAATACGGCGTTTTTTTTCATACACCGCGAAGTATAGAGATATCGGATATAACAAAGAAATAATCGGAGGTACGTTTGATGGGAAAAACATTGGTGCTCGCGGAAAAACCCTCGGTAGGACGTGAGATAGCGAGAGTGTTGGGCGCGAAAATAAAAACCGAGGGCGCGATAAAAGGGGATAAATATATCGTAACATGGGCGCTGGGGCACCTCATAACGCTCGCGGACCCGGAGCACTATGACGTAAAATACAAGAAATGGGCGCTTGACACGCTGCCGATGCTTCCCGATAAAACGAAGCTTGTGGTAATGCGCGAAACCGCAAAGCAGTTTAAGATCGTAAAAAGCCTGCTCGACAGCCCGGACATTAGCGAGGTTGTAATAGCCACGGACGCGGGGCGGGAGGGCGAGCTTGTGGCGCGCTGGATAATCAATAAGGCGGGTTACCGCGGCAGGATATCGCGGCTTTGGATTTCCTCCCAGACCGACCGCGCGATACGCGAAGGCTTTACGAAGCTTAAGCCGGGTGAGGAGTATTTAAACCTGTATAAATCCGCGGAATGCCGCGCGCTGGCGGACTGGTACGTCGGACTGAACGTAACCCGCGCGCTCACATGCAAGTATAACGCGCAGCTTTCGGCGGGGCGCGTGCAAACGCCGACCCTTGCCATGATAGTCGCGCGCGAACGCGAAATCGAGAGCTTTGTTCCGAAGGAGTTTTATACTGTGGAAGCGCTTGTGCCGGGCTTTTCGCTGACATACAGGGATAAAAAAACCGGTCAGCAGAGGATTTTCGACAAAGAGCGAGCCAACTCCCTCGCGTATAAGCTTAAAGGGGAAAAGGCAAAGATAGTCACGGTCAAAAAGGATAAGCGCCGCACCCCGCCGCCGCTGCTGTACGACCTGACGGAGCTGCAGCGTGACGCGAACCGCAAATACGGCATGTCCGCGAAGGATACGCTGAACACAATGCAGCGGCTGTACGAGACGTATAAATACCTGACATACCCGCGCACGGATTCGCGCTATTTAAGCCGGGATATAGTGCCCACGCTTAAGGAGCGGGTTGCAAGCGTTATGCTCGGAGAATATGAGAAGCACGCGAAGGCTGTATATAAAAAGGGCATTACCGCGTCAAAGCGTTTTGTCGACGATTCGAAGGTGAGCGACCACCACGCGATTATCCCCACCGAGGAGAATGTGAATCTTAACGTCTTAAACGCGGATGAACGCAGGATTTACGACCTTGTAATCAAGAGATTTCTCGCGGTATTGAGCGAGGATTACGAGTATTTGCAGACGACGGTCGAGGCGGATATCGCGGGAGAGGGCTTTTACGCGAAGGGCAGGATTGTGGAAAGCATCGGCTGGAAAGCCGTTTATGACAGTACCGCGTTTATCGAAGACGAGGAGGAAGACTTAGAGGAGAGCGAGCAGACGCTGCCGGTTTTAAACTCCGGGCAGGTGCTTGAGGTAAAAGACTTTAAGGTAAAGACGGGTAAAACCTCGCCGCCCTCGCGATATACCGAAGCCACATTGCTTACCGCGATGGAGCACCCGGGAAAGTTTATCGAGAACACCGAGCTTCGCGATATAGTCGATACCGCGGGCGGCATAGGTACGCCGGCGACGCGCGCGGATATTATCGAGAAGCTTTTCACATCAAGCTATATCGAGCGGCGCGGTAAAAGCATCGTGCCCCTGAGCAAGGGTATACAGTTAATCGACCTGGTACCCGGGGATTTGAAATCCCCGGCTCTTACCGCCCAGTGGGAGCAAAAGCTTTTAGCTATAAGCAAGGGCTCGGCTGACCCGAAAAAGTTTGTCGACGAGATAAAGAAATACGCTTCGAAGCTCGTTTCCGACGTTATAGCGAGTTCGGCGGCGTACAGACACGACAACCTGACAAAAACGCGCTGCCCGGTTTGCGACAAGTTTATGTTGGAGGTAAACGGCAAAAAGGGAAAGCTCTTGGTCTGCGAGGACCGCGAATGCGGCTACCGCCAGAGCCTTTCGTATCTTACCAACGCGAGGTGCCCGACATGCCATAAGAAGCTTGAGGTTTTCGGCGAGGGCGAAAAAAAGATTTATATCTGCAAATGCGGGTTTCGCGAGAAATTCGATGTTTTTAACAAGCGTATGAGCGAAAACCGCGCCGGCACGTCAAAGCGCGAGGTCGAGAGGTATCTTGAAAAGCAGGAACGCGAAAAGAATGAGAACACCGCGTTTGCCGAGGCATGGGCAAGAGCGCTTAAGGAGCATGACGGCTGATAATCTAAGTAAAGCGGGTGCTTAAAGCATGATTCAGGTATATATAGGCGACGGCAAGGGTAAAAGCACCGCGGCGCTCGGGCTTTTAATCAGAGCCGTCGGCGCGGGAGGCAGGGCGCTGTACTGCCAGTTTTTAAAATCAAACGATTCAAGCGAGCTAAACGTGCTGCCGCGGCTTGAAAAAATCACGAGACTTACGGCAAAACCGGTTAAGGGATTTTTCGAAGCGCTTGACGAAAAAGAGAAATCCGCCGTTATACAAAACCAGAGGGAGCTTTTTGTTGATGCGGCAAGGCATATAGAAAGCGGGGAATACTCCATAGCGGTGTTGGACGAGCTATTGTGGGCATATGAGTTTAAAATCATCTCAAAACACGATATTCTCAAGCTGCTTGACGCGCTGCCGCGGGACACCGAGCTTGTTCTGACGGGCGGGAGAGCGCCGGAATTTATTGTAGAAAAGGCGGATTACGTTTCAAAGATAAAAAAGATTAAGCATCCGTTCGATAAAAACACGCCCGCGCGCCGCGGGATAGAGTATTAAGCCGCCTGCCCTGACGGGGAAGCGGCTTAAAGAGAGAAGCTTCTCTCCCCCGCAGAGGGGAGAGAAATATATAAACTCAAAGCTCATAATCAATGTTGACTATATATCGGCCTTATGGTAAACTTAACGAAAAAAAGAAAGGTTTAACTCCTTAAACCCCCGTATTTATCGGGGTGTATTATAAACCTGTAAACACATAATATAATATGTGAAAATCAAGGGGGAGCGGTGATACAATGTTAAAAAATATTCTTAAGTCAGAGGTCCTTAGCCTTGGTGAGCTCGTGGGATATCAGGACGGGCAGATTGCGAGCAAAACCCTTGTACAGAATAAATCAGTGAGCATTACGCTGTTCGCGTTTGAAAAGGACGAGGAAATCAGCGCCCATTCATCGGACGGCGACGCGCTTGTTTCCGTGCTGGACGGCAAAGCGAGAATCACTATCGCGGATAAGGTCTATGACCTTTCAAAGGACGAGTCGATAGTAATGCCCGCCGGCGTTCCGCACGCGGTCTACGCGGCGGAGCGGATGAAGATGCTTTTGGTTGTTGTGTTCCCGGGCGAATAAAGCACGGTCCCCCGTGTCCTATCCTCATAATATATAAAGCTATTGAAAGGAGTTTACAACAATGGTTGCTAAAATCGATCGAGACGGGTGTATTTCCTGCGGACTATGTACGAGCGTTTGTCCCGAGGTATTCCGCATGGGCGATGACGATCTGGCGGAGGTGTATGTGGACGAGGTGCCCGAAGAGGCCGAAGACGCGGCTATCGAGGCGCAGGAAAGCTGTCCGACGTCGGTCATAACGGTTGAGTAAAAAAACGCGGCCGGGCATAAAAGCTTGGCCGCGTGGTTTTTAGGGGAAGAAACATGACTTTCAAAGAGCTGTATAACGAGGTTGTGTCCGAAGCCGTAAAAAAAGACCCTTCAAAGCTGAAGGCTTATGACAAGCTTGACAAATACCAGCTTGACTGCCTGCTTTACCCCGAACAGCATACGGTCATATGGCGGCTTAAACCCTGTCCGTGCCCGCCGGAAAAGCAGCGTGAATGCGAGGCGTCCTGCCAATACGGCGCGATACGGCCGGGCATGGAATTCGACGATGAAAAGTGCGTCGGCTGCGGGGAATGCGTCGATAACTGTCCGGAAAACAACCTGACGGACAACCGCCAGGCGGTGCCTATATTAAACGCGATCCGCGAGGGAAGGCTTGTCTACGCTATGATTGCCCCGGCGTTTTTAGGGCAGTACAGCCCCGAGGTGACGCCCGGCAGGCTACGCAGCGCGTTTTTTAAGGCGGGCTTTAAGGGAATGATAGAGGTCGCGCTGTTTGCGGATATTCTGACGCTTAAAGAGGCGCTCGAGTTTGACGCGAACATATTGAAGGATTCCGACTTCCAGCTTACAAGCTGCTGTTGTCCGCTGTGGATAGCCATGATAAGAAAGGTTTACAATAAGCTTATGCCGCATGTCCCCGGCTCGGTTTCGCCGATGATTGCGTGCG
Organism: Clostridiales bacterium; assembly: GCA_012515925.1. GTDB lineage: Bacteria > Bacillota > Clostridia > Oscillospirales > JAAYXM01 > JAAYXM01. The sequence goes on along the minus strand of JAAYXM010000090.1, from coordinate 8,669 downwards.
GCCGCGCGATAAAAACGCTGTACCCGGACGCGGTCACAGTGTTTATCGGCCCGTGCATAGCGAAGAAGGCCGAGGCGCGAGAGAGCGACCTGAAGGGCGCCGTGGATTATGTCCTGACATTCCGGGAGATGAAGGATATATTCGATATAATGCAAATCAACCCGGAGGATTTCGACGAGGAGGACAGGGAGCACTCCTCGAGGGCGGGAAGGATTTACGCGCGCACGGGCGGCGTCAGCGAGGCCGTCAAAACGGCGGTTTCCCGCATTTCGCCGGACCGGAAGATATCCGTCAGGACGGAATGCGCGGACGGCGTAAAAGCGTGCAGGAATATGCTTGACAGGCTGCTTCGCGGTGAAACAAACGCGAACTTTTTTGAGGGCATGGGCTGCGTCGGCGGATGTGTCGGCGGACCTAAGGCCGTAATAGATACCGAAAAGGGTACGGAAAACGTCAATGTTTACGGCGACAAGGCCGTGTTCGAATCACCGATTGACAACCCGTATGTTATTAAAATCCTAAACCGGCTCGGCTTTGACACCGTCGAAAGCCTGCTCGGCGACAGCGAAATATTCACACGACATTTTGAATAGATAAAAAACGAGTTCCCCGCGCGCAGCGCGGGGAACACCATCTCAGATAAAGACATAAAAAAATGCACCCCCGCGCAACAGCGTAGGGGTGCGGCTTCTATTTTTTATTTAATATATCGCCAGGGGTTTACGTGTCTGCCGTTAACGCGGACCTCGAAATGGCAATGCGGACCCGAGCTTCGGCCGGTACTGCCGACCTTTGCTATCTGCTCGCCCTTGGCAACCTTCTGTCCGGCTTTGACGAGCAGCGAAGAGTTGTGAGCGTAATAGGTCTGCATGCCGTTGCCGTGATTAATAATAACAAGCTTACCGTAATTGCCCTTCCAGCCCGCGAATGAAACCGTGCCTCCGTCGGCCGCGACGACCTTGCTGCCGCGAGCCACCGCTATGTCGACACCGGTATGGAATTCACGGCCGCGGTAACCGTAGCTCGACGAAACATATCCTCCCGAGACAGGGCGGCGGAAAGTTCCCGTAGCAACTGTGCGCGGCGGCGTTTTTGTACCAACAAGAAGAACCTTGGTAACCGGCTGTTTCAAAACCGTGTAGCTGACGGTTTTCCGGCTGATTTCCTGATTATCCAGATATTCGACGTCGATGACATGCTTGGCCTGCCCCGCGACGCCCGCGACCTGAACCTGGGTCTTGCCCTTATACAGCGCTGCGGAATCGACATTTTTGGTTTCAAACGGAATTTGCTCGTTCTTTTCCATGCGCACTATCTTTTTTACGGGAAGAAACGCGAGCTTCCTGCTTGTAACAACACGCTTTCCGGCCACCAGACGGTTGGGATTAATGCCGGGGTTTAAAGCGATTAAATCAGCCTTTGTGATGCCGTTGTCCCGGGCTATCTGGTCAAGCGTTTCGCCCGGAGCTATCGTGTGACAGCATTCCTCACGAATGCTTGAGGTCAGCTTGCTCATTATCTCATCGGGTGAACGCAGATAAGACGCGTCAACGTATTTTTTCTCGATGGCGACTTTTCGCATGAATTCGGATTTGATATTTCCGGCCTGATTGACGCCGAGAAGTGTATCAAGGATATTCTGAAGGGATTGACTGTCCCGGCTTGCGCCGACGATTTCGCCGTCGACCGTCAGCACAAAAAGCTCGCACATCTCAGTGACCTGGGAGTAAAACATGTTTCTGAGCTCGTTGGCGGTTAAAAGCTTTTCACGCGGCGCGATTTTCAGTTTAAACCGGACATCCTGATTGATTGTATACGGGCGTTCAAGAATCTCACTGACTCGCTGCTCAACCAGCATCCGGTTTTCGTTATAGTCCGCGCGGCTGTCGACAAACCCGATTGACTTGCCGCCCACTATTATCTCAAGCCCCAGGCTGTAAAACGAGGAAGATATAACTACTACGGTAAGAGAGGTAATAACAAGCGACATCGTAACGCGGCTCGCCTTGACGCGCGAGGCCGAAACGTGAACATAGTGCGAAAAGCACATAATAGTATGAAATAAATCGCCGAATACGCGCGAAAGCAAACCGAACAGCGCAATACAGTATATAGTAAGCGGCTCGATAAACCTCGCGCTTAAAAAAGTAGCGAAGATGACCAGACAATGCTGAAGCTTTGTGCCCAGATAAAAGAACGATTCATACAATAGGCTTAATATATCAGCCGTAAAACCCCGCGCCGACGGGTGAAAGGATTGCGGCATGGAGGTTTCCGACGCATAGTCCGCGGAATTTAAATCCCGTGACATTAAATCACCTGCTTTAATAAAGTCGTAACATGGTTACAAAATAGTTACAAAGTAATTACATAGTACATTAAAACATTTAACTTGTCAAGTAGTATTTGCTAAATATGTATAGATAGTTATGTTTCAAATATATATAGACAGCAATAAATCCGGGTATTTACCGGGTTCGTCCCGTTGATGCCGCGGGCGCGCGGACGCGTGGAATATAATAAATTCTTTATTCTATTATATTAATTCAAAACCGGTATTTACACCGCATCAAAAAAAATGGGTATAACAATAACAACTGGTTACAGATTTACTCTTCATTCTATTACCGGAAACGGCGGTTTACCGTCGGGTAAAAGTGAAAAACAAAGAAACAAATAAAAACAAACGGCAATTCGCGTACGCGAATTGCCGTTTGTTTTTGGTGGACGATAACGGGCTCGAACCGCTGACCCTCTGCACGTCAAGCAGATGCTCTTCCAGCTGAGCTAATCGTCCGTTTGCCAAGTCAGCGATAGTTAGTATACTTGTTTTTGCGGCTTTTGTCAAGTGGAAATCCGTGAAGATAAGCGGGGTCCGTAAATTGAAGTTGGGGGAGGGGGACAGCAACAATTAATTTAACAACTTCCCGAGATTATGAGGGTTTTAATCTATCAATCAGAAAGGATGTCGGGCAGGACTTCCGTGAAGTATTCTCCGAATCTGCGGGCGCCCGCGGCGTTTAAATGCCCCTGGTCCGCGAAATCCGTATCATTGAGCGACAAATGCCCGGTTTTCATGGCTATATTGAAATCGGCGTATCTGACATCAAGCTTTTCAGCAAGCGCGCCGCACACCTCGTATATACGGTCGTAGTATTCTATGCGTGCAAGGATTGTCGGCGGAATCGGCGCGGTTACGAAAACCACCTCAACCCCGTTTTCCCGCGCGAGACGCACAATCCTTTCAACATAGCGAAGCTGGCGGGGCGTAAACTCTTTAAACTCTTCGGGAAACGGATGGTTCTCCTTAAGCAGCGCGTCCTGCGTCACGACGTTATCGGACACGTAATAGCCGCGCCCGCGGTAAGCCCCGGGCGGCGTCACGGTGTTGTTGTTTTCGATATCCTCAAGTATCGAGTATATCCTGCCGAACGGGTTAAACCAGTTTGAAAGATAGTCCGCGCGCGTTTTGAAATCAAGGTTTAGAAGGAAAAACCCCAGCCTGTTCGCGGAGGGCTTCATCTCCTTTAAAACCGTCAGCGCCTGCTCCGCGGATTTTTCGTTCTGCATTACCTTAAAATATATATCAAATAAAAGGTATTTCGGTTTTTGGGTTTTCAACGCTTCCTTAAACAGGTAATATCCCGTGTCCGGCTGCTGAAGCGCCGTTCCCAGATTATATACGTTAAGATTGTTTTTTTCCCCGATTAAAAACGGGTCATAGCTGCACATCGCGTGAGATGAGCCTAAAACCAGCATGTCAATCGAGTTTTCGGGCAGACTGTAAAAATCCTCAAGCTGGTGTTTTGTTACGCGCTGGGAAGAGTTTCGCGCGTCATATTTCGCGCCGAGCGCGGAAACAACCGCGCAGGCTGTAATATACAGTAAAAATAATAATACAAAAAATATCACATACTTTAATATATAATATTTTCGCGTTTTAAAACTGGAAGTAGATGAATGCGAGTTCATGCCCGGTCACCCCAAACGTTAATATCAGAACAATCAGAAACAGATACGAAAGAAACCTTATCGCGATGCTCCGGTCAAACAGGCGCTTAAGCCTTGTTTCACCGCGGCCGGAATACTCGGCGAACAAAAGCACAAAAACACCGAGGGCGGCGGCCGCGAGGTCGAGGCGCGAGCCGAGGCCCGAGAACATGTCCGCGGATATGCCCGCGGGTATCATGTGTTTCAGAATATAAACCGCGTCACCCAGGCTGTTAGCGCGAAACAGCACCCAGGACAGACAGACAAGAGAAAACGTAATCAAAACCCGCGTAAACCTGTGAAGCTTCGGAGCCTTTTCAAGCCCGGTAAAACTTACGAATTTTTCCCTGACGCCGCGTGTCGCGCGGCCGAGCGCTACGTAAATCCCGTTTAGAAGTCCCCACAGCACAAAGGTCCAGTTCGCGCCGTGCCAGAGTCCGCTTAACACGAAGGTAATCAAATTATTAAAGTAGTAGCGCGCCTTGCCGACCCGGTTTCCGCCGAGCGGGATATACACGTAATCTCGAAACCAGGTGGACAGCGAAATATGCCACCTGCGCCAGAATTCACCGGTTGATTTTGAGAAATACGGGCGTTTGAAGTTTTGCATAAGGTCATAGCCGAGTATTTTCGCCGTGCCCACGGCAATATCGCTGTATCCGGAAAAATCGCAGTAAATCTGGACCGCGAACGCCAGTGTCGCGATAATATAGGCCCACGCGCCGAAATGTGTGATGTCGTTATAGACCTTGTCAACTATAAGCGAGAGCCTGTCGGCGACGACGATTTTTTTGAACAGTCCCCAAAGAATTATGCGCAAACCGTTTGTCGCGCGGGCGATGTTAAAGCGGTGAACCACTCTGAATTGCGGCAAAAGCGACTCGGAGCGCTCAATCGGACCCGCCACAAGCTGCGGGAAAAAGGAGACAAACAGCGCGAGCATGCCGAAATTCTTCTCCGGCTTAATCCTGCCGTTATACACGTCGATTGTATAGCTTAAGGTTTGAAACGTAAAAAAGGAAATCCCGACCGGAAGCAGCAGGTCAAACTGCGGTATCCGAAACGCGAGGTTGGTTTTTTCGATTAAAAGGTTTAGGTTTTGCGTAGCGAAGCCGAGATACTTGTATACGAACAGGACGCCGAAGCTCAGAATAAGGTCCGCGGCAAGCAGAAGCCCCCGCAGTTTGCGGCTTTTCATACGCGCGAGCAGCAGCGTGGATAAGTAGTTTATCGCGGTGCAAAACAGTATAAGGATAGCGTATTCCGCTTTCCAGGACATATAGAACCAGTAGCTCGCGATAAGAAGCATTATCCAGCGAAAACGCGGTTTCAAAAGGAAGTACAGCGCCGCGACAAGCGGGAGAAACAGCATATACTCAAGAGAATTAAAAAGCAAAATCAATCACCGTCGTTTAAATATTTGGCCGCAGCATCAGTTTTGTTGATATTTGTTAAATTATACGATTTAACAAAGCCGATGTCAAATCCGAGTTGAAAATGTTTGAGCGAAATGCCACGTATTAATTTCCATTGGCGTCTAAGGCTTTTATTTAAGACAAGCATAAATTTACAAAGCCAAAGAAGTATCAAATTGTCAGTCGTCAACGCTTCTAAACATCTTCTGTTTTGAACATATTAAACCCGAGCATATCGGAAAGGAGTGATTCGGTGACAAAAATCAGAAGACAAATAATAGCGATAGTATTGACATTATTTTGTATAGAGCCCGCTTTGGCGCAGGAAACCGGCATCAAACAGCTTGTACCGCTGGGGTATTCGACGGGCATCAGCGTCCGGACGGAGGGCGTAATGGTAATCGGCATATCTCCGGTACAGACAAAAAACGGCGAGGTCAGCCCGTGCCGGAGCGCGGGTATAACCGAAGGAGATACAATAGTTGCGATAGACGGGGAAAAAATAAAATCCAATGATATGCTGAAAAAAATCGTTGATATAAGCCGCGGACGGGAATTAAAGGTAAGCCTTATAAGAGACAATCATGAACTTACGGTTTCCGTTAAGCCCGAAAAAAATACGGACGGGGAGTTCAAACTGGGTATCTGGATTCGCGACAGCCTGGCGGGAATAGGCACGCTGACCTTTTATGAGCCTGACAGCAATATGTTCGGGGCGTTGGGACACGGTATATGTGATACGGACACAAACAAGCTTGTACCCCTGGGGTCGGGTTTTTTAATGGAATCGTCTATAACGGATATAAAAAAAGGTATTCCGGGAAGCCCGGGGGAGTTAATCGGGGACTATAACCCGGATAAGCGTGACGCGCGGCTTATATCCAACACACCGTACGGGATATTCGGGTATTTCGAGGATAATAACAGATTCGCGGCAGGCCGTCCCATACCGGTTTGCCCGAAAAACGCGGTTAAGACCGGTCCCGCGGTGATAATCTCGAATATCGAGGGAAATCAGATAAAGGAATACCGCGCGGAAATCCTGCGCGTTTACAGCGAGAACAGCCCGGACGGAAAGAATATGCTTATCCAGCTTACCGACCCGGAAATCATAAATAAAACCGGCGGCATCGTCCAGGGCATGAGCGGAAGCCCGATACTCCAGGACGGGAAAATAGTGGGCGCGGTGACACATGTCCTTGTCAACGAACCGAGAAAAGGCTACGGCATTTTTATTGAAAATATGCTGCGCGAAGGCTTAAGGAGCATCCGATTATTGGAAATTATATAGTTTATATAATTTATTTATCATAATTTGTATAATTATGTCGAAAATAAATTACAGAAATTTCCAAAATAATGTTGCAAAAAATTCTATTTTATGGTAAATTATAAATAACAACCAAACAGAAGTTAATATAGGAGGTAGTCCAACAATGGAGAACAGCTTGAGGGTATTAATAGCTGACGACAATATTGATTTCAGAACTCTCCTTATCGACACTCTGGAAAACGAACCTGATTTTGAAATCCTCGATTGCGCGGCAGACGGTCATGAGGCGGTTCAGAAAACCGCGGCGCTGTGTCCGGACGTTCTGATTCTCAATAGCCTGCTTCCGCATCTGGACGGGCTCGGCGTTGTTAAATCTATAAACAGTATGAAGCTAAAGCACAGGCCGCTTATATTCATGCTCTCGCCGTTTTCGGGCGAGCATTTGACCGCCGAGGCCTCCGCGCTGGGTGTCACGTATTTTATGATAAAGCCGTTTACGCTTAAGACGCTGATAGAACGAATTAGGATGTTTCGGACATCGCAGCCGATGCTTAACGGCGGGATATCCGCCGCGACGGAATCCGGCGATAGCGTTGAGCTTATTGTAACGAATATTATTCATGAAATAGGCGTGCCCGCGCATATTAAGGGGTATCATTATCTCAGGGAAGCCATTATTATGGCGGTGCGGGACATGGACGTTATAAACGCGGTTACGAAGGTTTTGTACCCGACCGTTGCCAAGAAGTTCGGGACTACCTCGTCAAGGGTCGAGCGCGCAATCAGGCATGCTATAGAAACGGCATGGAATCGCGGCGATATAGACACGTTAAACCGGTTTTTCGGGTATACCGTGTCAAACGCCAAGGGCAAGCCGACAAACTCCGAGTTTATCGCGATGATAGCGGATAAGCTTCACCTGCAGCTTAAACAGGTAGCCGTTTAAGCTGTGACACGGCTCGAATTTGTAAAAACCATCAAAAAAACCGGGCTTTCGCAAAAAAGCGAAAGCCCGAAATTTTTCGGCAGCCGGTGACAGATGCCCCGGCTATTTAATAATACGAATAGTTGTTGCCTCGGCAGATACGGGATAAATCATAATCCTGGGTCCGTCCTTGAAGTCAACCTCGACATAGGCACCTGTTTTCAGAGCATCCGCCTCAACGGTTTTATCGGAATATCCCTCAAATATCTTTGTGTCACGGGTTATAATGACATTGGCCTTGTCATAGCCTATAATATTTTTCGATTTATTCTCTATAGAAATACCTTCGACAGACCCGTCCTCACTGTTCTTTATCTCCGTTATTTCACCCGCCGCCTCAAGGGTTTCGATATCCGAAATCTCGAAATACTCCTGATTTTTCTTTACCGAGACGTTGTGAATTTTCTGATATTCGGACGAAGCGGAATCGGTATAGGTAAATACAACCCTGTACAGGATGCTGCTATCGTCATGCTTTGCCAGCTCGGTTATCTCATAAGCCTTGACCCACGGGCTTGATGTTCCCGTTGTCCAGGCCATATCGGAAAACCCGTCTTTATTTTCCGCCTTTAGCTTGTCCGAAAACAGCGCGAACTGCAGCGCGCCGTTACGTGATTTAACCGCCTCGGCCCAGGCATTAACGGCGGAGAGCGCCTCGGCCGGTTTAAGCGCCTGCTCTAAAAGCTCGATTCTCCGGTCGTTATTTTCCGGGGCGGGACCTTTGATAATAACGGATTGCGTATCTCCATCCCAGTAAACCTCAGCGCCTAAAGCCTCGGCTATCGCTCTGACGGGTGCCGTAACCCTGCCGCCTTGGTTTTCAACGAACTCATTGCTGATTTCGCTGTCATTTACTATTATATTAATTCCCCGGTTCGCAAAGGCAAAGATGCCTGTTGACAGAAACGCACACGCGAGTACACCGGATAATATTTTTCTTCGCATTCTGAATACTCCTTTTTACTGCTACTTGTTTTTGACGGCCTTCATAAATCTGTATATTTGC
>JAAYXM010000089.1 GCA_012515925.1 Clostridiales bacterium | reverse complement strand
TATGTCCTAAAATCTCTTGCAATACCTTTACGTCGACCCCGCTTCTGTACATCAGGGTCGCGGATGTGTGCCTCAGCTTATGTACGGAGATTTTGGAATCAAGCCCAGCGAGGGCGCAGTACTTTTTGACAAGCCATTTAACGGTGGACGCGCTTATACGGTTCTTTTTTCTGCTTATAAAAAACGCGTTCTTATCGGAGTCCGAAACATCCCTGATACCAATGCGTTCGGCGCGGTAAGCCTCAACCGCCTTAAGACATGCTTCGTTTAAATACACGACGCGTTCCTTGCCGCCTTTGCCGACGACTCTGAGCATATCCTCGCTGAAATCCTTTATGTTTATGCCCACAAGCTCGGAGACCCGCAGGCCGCAGTTTAAAAACAGCGTGATTATGCAGTAATCCCGGATAAGGTTGATACCGCTTATATTCTCCAGAAGCTGCAGACTCTCGTCAACCGAAAGGTATTTGACAAGGCGGGTTTTTCGTTTGGGAAGCTCAAGGTCCTCAACCGGGTTTGCGTCAAGCAGATTGGCCTTTTTATGCAGGTATTTGAAAAACGCGCGTATCGAGGAGGCTTTTCGCGCTCTCGAGGCCGGGGAAAGTCCGAAGTCCGTATACGGGCTGTTGCGGCTTTTCTCGCGGCGTCTTGTCAGGTAATTGAAGTACTCATAAACATCGGTCAGCTTGATTTTCTTTATAAACCCGATATCGATATCGGAAATCGGTATATTTTCCATATCCGCGGCGCCCGGCTCACGGTTTTTCTCAAGCTTTATAAGCCCGAAATGATACTTCATATATCTCAGAAACAGTCGTAAATCCAGGTAGTATTCATCGGCGGTTTTAACCGATTTATCGCCGATTGAAACCAGATAATTCATAAAGTCCCGGAGAAGGGGAGGCATCTCGCTTTTATAATCGTTATACATGAAATATCATCCTAACAGGTAATTCATAATTTATAATTAATATTGAGTTCCGCGATTATTTTAACATAAATGCCGGTTAAAGTATAGTATACCGGGTTTCCGATTTTCGGCGAGTAACAACGGGGCATTATATTGTTAAAAAAATAACAAACATTTTATAAAACCCGAAATTAAACAAAAACATTGATACAGGCAGGCAAAAGCAATAACAGAATAACAGAGAAGATATAAAAGCGATTTAAAGGGAGAGTACCGCTAAAACATAAATTATACGGTTTTTTCAGGCTTGGAGTATAACGATTCATAATAGCTATAAATTTCGCCGTTAAGGCGGAATTTAAATAAAAGTGCTAAATACCCGGTAAATCCCGGGTCAGAGTCTTTAAATGAGAATAAAGAAATCAAGTGTATTTACCGGTAAAAAAAGCGCATAGCAAAAAGGTTATTAAGATTAAGCTATTATGAAATAAACTTAAGACGAATTAATAACGAAAAAAAAGATAACGGGTTGTAACACAGTAGTATTGTTCAAAGATAACGCGGCGGGTCATACGGAAAGGCAAAACGGCCCGTATAGGGGCAATCGGACCGCCGGGCCGCGTTATCCGTCACATCCGCTTGTAAACCCGTACATAATTGAACAAAATTTTTATTTTGTTCAATTATATTCACGAAGCGGGAAAAGAATAAAGAAAGATCGTTTCTTAAACAAGGGTTTGCAAAGCCCCTGTTCCCCGGTTTTGTTCCGGGAAAATTCAGATACGTAACGATGAGCGAAGATTTAGATTTATTTTAATCGTTTCTCAGCGCTTCTATCGGGTCAAGCCTGGACGCGCGTCTTGCGGGTATAACCGAGAAAACAACTCCGCATATAACCGATACTGCCTCCGCTACCAGAATTTTCACGGGGCTTATCATAAACGCCGTTCCCAGAAGTCTTGTAATTATAAAAAACAGCCCCGCTCCGGCAATCGCGCCGACCGTCCCGCCGGCGCAGGATATTATAACCGCCTCTGTAAGAAAGCATATAGAAATATCCCGCCTTTTCGCGCCGACAGCCATACATATTCCGATTTCCTTCCGGCGCTCGACCGTATTCGATATCATAGTGTTTATTATTCCGAGCCCGGCCACCCCGAGTGATATCGCGGCTATCGCGCTTATAAGAAGCGTTACGAGGTTCGCTATGGATTTTAAATTCTCCACATATCCGGTCAGGTTTTCGCTGCTAAATCCGTCAGGATTGTTTTTTGTCCTCGAAAGCAGCCTGACGGCCTTTTCTCCCGTTTCCGCGAGTGTCTCGCTGTTTTCGCATTTTATCGCTATCTGCGTTATGTCGTTTGCGTTTCTGATACCGTTAAGCGTTGTGTACGGGATATAGATAAAATCCGGCAGCGCGTCGCCCGTCAGATGGTTCAGGCCGTCCTTCTGAGATTTAACTACTCCGATAATCATAAACCTGTAAGTCTTTCCCGATATACTGAGAAGAATGTTTTTGCCCACCACGTTTACCCGCTTATAGCTTTTAAGCGCGAGCTTGTCGTCTATAACGGCGGCATATGCCTTGCCCCTGATATCCGTCCTGTTCGGCATTCTGCCGTAAACTCTTTTGATATCAAGTATTTTCTCTATCTCCGAATCAACGCCCCAGAATATCGTATTGCCCGATACCCGGTTTAACCTGAAGCCGCCGTACTCCAATACCACCGGCTGGGCGCAGGAAACCTCCCTTATTGAGTTTTCGATAAGCTCCACGTCTGAAACAACAAGCGGATTTGCCGGCGCGGCTTGCGACGAGAATACGGTTATCCCGCAGATACCGAGCTTTTCAAGCTCCTCGTTGATTATACTCTTGCCGCTGTCCCCTATCGCGGAAATCAGAATTACCGAGGAAATACCGATACATACCATCAGCGCCGTCAAAACCGCGCGTGTTTTGCCCCGTGACGCGTTTTTTACCGAAAGCATTAAAATATCCTTAAAATACATATATCTAACTCCGATTAACGAAAACTTTATCGCCGGGCTTTAAATCGTCCGGAGGGTTAACTATAACGGTATCCGAGTGATTAATACCATTTTTAACCTGTGTTTCGGTTTCAAGCTCATATCCGGTTTCGACATATG
>JAAYXM010000282.1 GCA_012515925.1 Clostridiales bacterium | reverse complement strand
GGGGCTGTAGCAAAACAAAAATTTGCTACAGCCCTCAAAATTTTCCTAAAAATGCCTTGTCAAAGTAAAAACTAAAGCCTATTGTGGAAAACGAGAGACGAAAATCCTAAGGCCAGCTCTAAAGCCCGCCATAATGTGGAAAAATATTTAGTTTCTGTAGGCGTTAAGCCGTAAGTTTTTCGAACAACTGCCGTCCGGTGCGATTTTTCTGAATTTTGCTGTGAAGTTTGTTGATATTGTAGCCCATAGCCATCAGAAGGATCTCCACCAGAACTTTCCGGTGTCCACGAAGAAAAAACTGTCTGAAACCATAATCCTGCTTGATGACACCAAAAGCGCCCTCAACCTGAATAGAGCGGTTCATACGCAGCAAGATACCCTTCTCGCTGGTAATACGCTCTAACGATTGGCTGCGTTGTTCGATAAACTTTTTTGAAACCTGAAGCGTCCGGTTGCCTTTTGAACGAGTACATTTCTTTTTGTATGAGCAACCATTACAGCTTTCGCACTCGTAGTAGGTTATCTCGCTTTCAAAGCCAGACTTGCTTTTCCGTTTGCCAATATGTACAACCCGGAGCTTTTTCCCGGCCTGGCAGGTATACTCATCCAGCCCTGGGTCATACGCCATGTTTTCCCTCAGCGCCATATTGCTTTTGAATTTCTTTGTTTTAGACCGCTCGTAATTCTGAGGCTTAATGTAGCACTCGGTGGTTTGTCCCTCGAAATATGTGTAGTTTTCCTCGCTTTCGTATCCCGCGTCCGCTGTCACATCCACGTAAGCTGACCTAAGATGTGCCGTCATATTCTCCAGGAGTGGTATTAGGGTAAGCTGATCACTACGTTCGCTTGATACGAGAACACCGGTGATATATTCACCTTCTACACCAAGCTGAACATTGTAGCCAGGCTTCAACTGGGCGTTGCGCATATGGTCATCCTTCATATGCATAAATGTTGCGTCCGGGTCGGTCTTTGAGAAACTGTTGCGACCTTTAAACGTCTCTTGATACTTAGCATATTTTGTCTTTCGATTCAACAGTTCCCGCAGAAACTCAATATCCCTTTGTAGTTCGCTTTTTCGCTTGCCCCTGCCGTATACGAATGGTATTGTTACCTGTCCTTCAAGTTCACTGAGCAATTCTTCCGGCGTATCTGCCAGAATGCCGTATTTGGAGCATAGCTCCGGTGTCAGCTTCGCCAGCTTATCATACAGCCGGGTTTCATATTTCGTTGTGCTTTTCTTCCATACGAAACTATACTTGTTTGCGTTTGCTTCAATCTTCGTCCCATCCACAAACAGGTGCTCGTATTTGATCTCACCAAGTACATGCAGTTTTTCTACCAACTGATAGAAGAGTTCCTCGCCGCATTCAGTCAGCCGCTTGCTCCGAAAGCGCGCAATCTCGCTGTGGTTAGGCGCTTTTTCACCATTCAGAAGCCAGATGAAGTTAATGTCCCGTCTGCAAGCATTTGCGATAGCGCGGCTGGAGTAGATACCTTGCATCATTGCGTATACCAGTATCTTCAGCATCGTGACAGGGTTCGTTGCCGGGCGTCGACCTATGCGTTTGTATGCTCTCATTAGCGGGGTGTAGTCCATCTCCTCCATTATTTCATCTAAGAGCCGCACACTGTCGTCCGCCGGAATTATCTTTTCGGCAAAAACCTCGTCAATTTTTAGTTGCAAATTCCGTCTTTCCGTGCCATAATTAACACGGTATTTTTGGTTTTTCATCAACTCAATTATACCAAAAAAGCAGGGCCGATGCGACTTTTTTATCGCATCGGTCCTGCTTTTTTATGGGCTGTTTTGCTACAGCCCCT
>JAAYXM010000088.1 GCA_012515925.1 Clostridiales bacterium | reverse complement strand
CTCGGGGAATCTGCTGAGGCCGCGGAGGGCGCGCTTGCTCATAAGCCTGTAATCCGCGTGGTTGAAAACAATGTCCGCGCCTAAAAGCCGCATAAGCTTATAGAATAATTCCGCGGTGTTTTTCTTAAAAAACGTATCGCTTTTACGGGCGCTTCTGACGCCGTATACAATATCATAGCCTTCGCGGTATTTTTTCATAAACGGGAGAATCGCTTCCTCATCGTCCTGCAAATCGGCGTCGAGCGAGATTGTGACGTCCGCGTATTTTCTCGCGGTCATAAGTCCGGCTAAAAGCGCATTCTGGTGCCCCGTGTTTCTGGTAAGCCTTATGCCGCTGTAAACCCTGTTTTTCCTGTGGAGCGAGCGGATAATACCCCATGTATTATCCGTCGAGCCGTCGTCAATAAACAGGATTTTGCTTTTTTTATTTATATATCCGTCCTCCGTCATTTTACGCATAACGGAAAGAAGTTTTTCGGCGGTGGTCCCGATTACCTCCTCCTCGTTATAGCACGGGACAACCAGATATAAAACATCGTCCATTGTTTTACCCAGCCTTTATAATATATGCAAGCCGTATTGCTTTTCGGGGGATATTCCCGTGCCGCACGGCAGCTTCGCTTTCCCTCAACGGGTGGGAGGGAAATACTTACATATTGCATTATAACTATATCATCCGCTTTATATAATGTCAATTATTAACATTATTGTATATTAATAGAAGGCGCGAGGTAAAAAGTGCCGGCGCCCCGTACCTTTCGGCACAAGGAGCCGGCACCCGTTGAATCCGGTTAGTTCGGGCCTTTCTCCAAATCTACGTTTTTTAAATAAAGCGTACGCCAGACGCAGCTATTGTCATAGACATTAACACTTTCGAAGCTTGACATGCTCGTCACCCAAACATCGAACAAAAGCTTCTGCCCCGGCCTGGGTATCATTGCCGCCTTATAATAGCCGTTTATATCGTATTCCTCGCCGGAACGCTTGATAGCGGGACCATCGTACGGCTGAGTCCAATTAAGCCCGTCTTCCGACTCGAGATAATAGATATTCCATTCGGCATGTGTCGCCGCCAGCATCCGGTATTTGCCGCCGGCATAGCATACATCGATATGCCAAGCCCTGTTTAACGGTTGTGTGCAATCAACCGGCTCGCTCCAATTAAGCCCGTCCTTTGATGTACGGCGCGTGATTTTGTACGGCCCAGTGGATGCGTTAACCGCATACATGTAATATGTACCGCCTACGATAACGACCGCGGGCGATAAAACATCAGAGCCGGAACCCAAAACCTTAAAGCACCGGTGTTTGTTATCCCAGGTTTTACCGTCCGACGAAGTCTTTCTGTATATCACTTCTACGCCGCCTACCACACGATAATATAATGCAAGCGTATTATCGGGAAGCATCACAAGATTTGTATCTGAGCTGTGTCCGTAACCGTCAGCCTGTATTTCAGACAAGGGTACAACCGGGTTCGGCGCGCCGTTTGGCACAACCCAGTTGACGCCGTCATTTGACGCAAATACGCTTGGGTTCTCACGTGACTCGGCGGGGTACGGCGTGTCCGCCATCCAGTATTTATAGCCGTTCCACCCTCCTCCGGGTACATGTACGACGGACGGATGTCCCGTGCTCGGATTGCCGTCATAGGTGGGTATATCGAGCAGCGCCCGCTCCCTGCCGTCATATAACGCTGCGGTCGAGGTCCCGGCGTCCCAGGCTACTTCCATGCCTATTAGCTCCGCAAGCTTGCGCAGCGGCAGGTAAACCGTGCCGTTATAGTTGATTGAGTACGGTACTTCCCGACCGTCCGCAAGCCTTAAGGATTCGCCGATATCCGCCTGCCTCGCGCCGTTTACCATAATATTCACCGAGTTGAACGCGGCCTCAATCGTTGCGGCGACGGAGGGAAAAGCAACGCACATAATCAAAGCCGCCGCAATAATGCCCGCAAGAAAACCGGTTATTTGTTTTTTCATTGACACCATCCTTTGTAAATGCTTAAAAATACTATTTTAATTATACAGTTTTTCGCGTATAAACGCAATAATCGCCGGGGGATAAATTTATTGTAAAAAATCGGTGAAACGTCAATTGTAATCGAAATGCAAATATGTTATACTTTAACCAAAGGAGGTAAATGCTTATATAAAAACATAAGTTTTTCAAAAAACGAAAGGAGACCGTCATCATGAAGTTTTTCTATACCGAACGAAAGGTTAATATCTCCGACGCGCTGCGGGCTTACGCGGAAAAAAAGCTGTCCAAGCTCGACAAGTACTTTAGCAAGGAAGCCACGGCGCATATTACGGCGAGTCAGGAGCGCGGCCGGTATTGTCTCGAGGTTACCGTCAAATATGACAACCTGCACTTACGAGCGAACGAAAAAGACGCGGATTTATATCACGCGCTTGACTGTGCCGAGGCTACGATTGACCGCCAGATACGCAAGAACAAGACGCGCCTTGAAAAGCGGCTTCGCGCCGGCGCGTTTGACAAGGTCTCGCTTAAGGATACACCCGAAGACGGCGTTGAGGAGGAACGCGAATTTGATATCGTTCGTACAAAGCGCTTTTCGGTCAAGCCCATGACGGTTGAGGAAGCTATACTGCAAATGAATCTTCTGGGACACGAGTTTTTCGTGTTCAAGAGTGTGGAAAACGATAACGCGTTTTCGGTCGTCTATAAACGAAATAACGGCGGCTACGGATTGATCGAGAACGATTAGATAACGAACCGACGCGAAAAAACTCCCGCCCTGCCGTTTAATCGGCGGGGCGGGTTTGATTATGCGCCTTATTTATTATATAATATGCGATAACCTGTAATTTATATAGATTGAGAGTGTTTTAAGCAATGGACAACCTTCTGTTTTCGGCTAATATAGTCGCGCCGATATTTCTGCTGATAGCTTTGGGATACTTATTGACCTGCGTAAAAGCATGGGACGCGGGATTTTTAAAAATCGCGAACAGCTTAAGCTTCAAGCTGTTTTTCCCGGTGCTGCTGTTCTATAATATCTCACACGCGGATTTTTACGAGATATTCGATTTCAGATTTCTGCTCTTTCTGATTTTGTTTATTTCGGCGGTTGTCGCGTTGTCTTTGCTGATTGTGCCGTTTACCGTAAAAAACAACAGGCGCCGGGGAGTAATTATACAGGCTTTGTTTCGCGGGAATTTTCTGCTGCTCGGGCTGCCGCTCTGCCAGGGTATGTTCGGGGACGCGGGCGCCGCGGCGGCCTCCGTCACCGCGGCGATTGTAGTGCCGTATTTTAACGTGCTTGCGACAATACTGCTGAGCGTTTACGGGGGAGAGAAAATCGAGCGTCCGGTTCTGG
>JAAYXM010000008.1 GCA_012515925.1 Clostridiales bacterium | reverse complement strand
TAAAGTCGATACCCGTAATTTCGCCGATATCCCCGTTAAAAACGCCCGTACCGCTCTCGCCGCCGAATACCGAGTACCATTCAATATCGTAATTGTTCCTGATCTGCATCACGCGGTCGCCCACGCGAAACAGCTTATCGCCGAAGCCGCGCTCTGGCTTTGAAGGGTCCGGCGGGTTTAAAGCCTCCTGCAGCCGTCTGTTCAGTATAACCGTTCCGGCTTCGTGTATACGGCTCACGGTAAGCACCTGGATTTGCGACGGGGGAATGCCGAGCTTATCCGGCAGACGTGTCGTGCATAGCTCGAGCACAGTGTCAATAAGCTCGCCGTATGAGTTTTTTCTTATAAAAAACATATCGTTTTTTCTGGAGAAGTCCGGCATGTCGCCGCGGTTGACCGAGTGCGCGCCGACGACTATCGAGCTTTCCGCCGCCTGCCTGAAAATCTCATCCAGGCGAACGGTTTTGATAGCGCGGGAGGCAATCAAATCCTTCAGCACGTTTCCCGCGCCTATCGAGGGCAGCTGGTCCGCGTCTCCCACGAGTATGAGCTTGCATTTTATGCTTATGGCGTCGAGTACGGCGCGCATAAGCGTAATGTCCACCATGGATACCTCGTCGATAATCAGCACATCGGTGTCGAGCGGGTTGTCGCGGTCACGGTTGAATACGGGCATACCGGTATTGCCATCGTCAAAACCCATTTCGAGCAGCCTGTGTATTGTCTTGGCCTCCACGCCGCAGAACTCGCCCATACGCTTTGCCGCTCTTCCCGTCGGAGCGGCGAGCGTGGTTTTTAGCTTCATGCGCTCAAACAGCGAGAGTATCCCGCGCACGACGGTTGTTTTCCCCGTGCCGGGGCCGCCCGTCAGAATCATTACCGGGCTGTTTGCCGCGGCGATAATCGCTTCGCGCTGCTTCGGCGCGTATTCAATATTGTTTTCTTCCTCAATGCGCGAAACCTCGTCCTCGTAGTCGAACACGACCTGCGGCCGGCACGCTGTCATATTGCAGAGCTTGTCCGCAACAAATGTTTCCGCCTCGTGCAGATAGCTCAGATAACAGGCGTTTACCCCGCAGACATACTCCGAAACAAGCTGTCCGGAGTCAAGCAGCTTGTGCATCGCGTCGAACACCGGGTTTACGTCAACGTCAATCAAACGCGCGGTGACGCTTACAAGCTTTTCTTTCGGGATAAACGTATGCCCGGCGTTCGCGTTGTGGGAAAGCTCGTATATGACCGCCGCGCGGACGCGCTCGGGGCAGTCATACGGAAAACCCAGAGAAAGCGCGAGCTTGTCAACCATTGAAAACTCTACCCCGAACTCGGGCTGGGCTAATATATACGGGTTATTCTGTATAACCGTCAACGAAGCGGCCCCGTAAACACTGTAAATCGAAAGCGCGAGCGCGGGCTCAAAACCGGTTTTGAGCAGAAACTCCATAAGACGGCTGATACCGTTTTGTACGCGGAAGCTTTCGGATATGCTCCCGGCTTTTTTGGGGTTAATGCCGGATATCTCGGTGAGCCGCTCGTGGTCAAACTCAATTATATTAAACGTGCTTTCGCCGAATTTATCGACAATTTTCTGCGCGGTGGCACGGCCAACGCCGCGGATGGTGCCCGAGGAAAGATAATCGAGTATCGCGCCAACCGTTGCGGGGAGGCGGCGCTCAAGGCCGGTTATGCGGAACTGGTCCCCGTAGGTTGTATGGGTACTCCATACGCCCGTCATGGAGAAGCTCTCGCCCACGCCGGGATTCGGGACGCAGCCGACGGCAACCAGGCTGTCGCCGCCCGCGGTTTTCATGCGCAAAACCGAATACCCGTTCTCGGCGTTTTTATAGACTATGGATTCGACCGTAGCCTCGATTATAATCTCCTTGTCATCCATTTAAATATCCCCGTCATTTGTTTTCGGCAAAGCTTGAGGCTATGTAATAATACAGGTCCTCGGCGTTAATGAGCAAAACGTTTTTATACTTCTGTTCCATAAGCCCGGCATATTTTTTATCCTTATCGCTCATGCCGAAATCGGCGATGAACAGTCGTTGTTTATCCGTGGGCGCGCTGTTTCTGCGTATATAGGTCCGGATAGTGTTTCGTAATTCCCCGCTTTTTCC
>JAAYXM010000087.1 GCA_012515925.1 Clostridiales bacterium | reverse complement strand
TGATTTGCGCCGAACCGGACATGGAAAATTTGCCGTCCGGCAGAATAATATATACCTTATCACGGGAGCCGTCAACGTTAATCGTGTTGCTGCCGCTGATGGAAAAATCACTGTTTATAAACAGATAAAGGCTGCCGTCGCCGGAAAGCTTTATTTTACCGTTTCCGGGCATGTTAAGGGTATCGGCGACGATTGTAATATCGCCGTTTGACACGTCAACCGTAAGTACGTTTTCTACCGAGAGAACACCGAAATGGGTGTCCTGCGTGATGGGGTCGGGTTCGGGCCACCAGCCCGCGGTAAAGCTGTTCGAGTAGTTGTCGATAGAAGGGGCGTCTATAGCCGGAACTGGCTGCGCGTTAAACTCCGTATTGTCGAGAGGTGTCGCGGTTCCGTTAAATGTAATGCCGGAGCTGAAATTATTTGCGGTATTGTAGTAAACATTACCGTTCACTATGCTTTCTGCGCCCGTGGGCTCAAAGTTGACATCGCCGTCAGCCGAGTACATGCTGCCGTTGACAAAGAAAGTATTATGGCCGTAGTAGCCGCCGCTGATGTACGCGGCGTACTCTTCGCCCACCGAGTAGTCGGCGGCAAACGCGAAGCCGGCGGTTGTCAGGATAAGCGCGAAAGACAGAAAAATACTAACTGCTCTTTTCAATATAATCCCTCCGAAAAAGTTTTAAAAAAAGAAAAAATACCACAATCAATACATATGACTGTGGTAGCTGGCTGTCTTATAAAGACCCTATAGCTTTGCGTCCATACCTTGCAGTATGTTTGCCTTTATCACATTCTGGATTATATTACATATACTTTATTATGTCAATAGTTTTTTGTAAATTTTTAATAATATTTCGCACCAGTTTTCCATTGAACAGCTTTCGATAATGCTTTTTATCTGAAGGTTTATCCGTTCGGTGTTATCGTTTGTCAAAGTATAGCATAGCTTTTCGGCTAAATCGCCCGCGTCGCCGCGTTTAAACAGCATGGCGCCGGGTACGGAATGCGCCTCAATATCGCTCGCCACAAGCGGCACACCGCAATATCCCGCCTCGCGCAGAGCGTAGCAGAAGCTTTCCTCGCGGCTCGGGGAGACAAAAACATCGCACAGCGCGTAATAGGCAGCGATATCCTCTCTCGGCGGAATAATACGCACAAAGTCAGGGAAAACGCCGAAATCACGCGTTATTCTGTCGGCGATAATCCGGCTTCCGACCGCGGCGCATATCAGAAGGGTTGCTTTAATGCCTTTCTCGTTGAGAAGCTTTACCGCCCGGACGGCGATATCAACCCCTTTTATTTCGTATTCATAGCCGAGTATAAGAATAAGCTTATCGCCGGGGTTTCGGGCGAAGCCTTCCTTATCGGGCGTATCGCGGACCGCGAGTCTTTCGAAATCAATAGCGTTGATAACGGTTTCAATATTCTTAAGTCCGGCGGCCTTCATCGAATTATAAACCGGTATGCTGCAGGCTACGTGACAGTCCGCGCTGCAGACAGTTCTTTTGACCAGCTCCAGAAGCCTTGAATCCTTGTTTTTATACAGCATATGCATATGCCGGACGTATTTTGTACCGCGCGCGAAAAAGGCGGCGGTTTTAATCATCAGATCATATTTAAACACCGAAAAATGCGAGTGGATTATATCAACCTTAAACCGTCTGATAAGCTTAATAAAAAGCAAAATGCTTTGCAGCGTGCTTTTTTTCAGGAAAAACACGTTTCCGCGGCATGCCGCGAGCCGCGCCCAATCGGTTTGACCGGCGTTTTCGGGGAAAACATATATAACATTGCCGCCGACGGCTTCGATGGAGTTTTCCAGATGCTTAAGCGAGCTTATAAAATTCCCCTCGTACGGCGCGGCATAATCTGCGAACATCAAAACTACCATGACGTTACCTCGCGGAATAAAGCGTTATTTCTACAACCTCGGGAGTATTGAACAGCCTGAAGCTGTCCTCGACACCGCCGCTGACTATCATTTTACTGCCGCTTTTCTCGTACACGCCTTTTACATAATCTGTGGAGTATACATTCTGCTTGAGTATGTACTTTTGTATGTACGGCAGGTTTATCTCACCGCCGTGCGTATGGCCGGACAGAACAAGGTCGAACGGGTATTCGGACACCGTATCGAAGTAGTTCGCGCGGTGAAACAGCAATACGTTGAACCTTTCCGTGTCACCGATTTTTTCGCAGAGCTCGTCGAGCTCTTTTTTCATGACCTCAAGACGCATAACATCGTCGGAGTAAATTATATCCTTATAGCCGATAAGATTTATCGCGCTATCACCCCGGAAAATCTCGCACACCTTGTTGTTTATAATATTCACGCCGTAGCTTCCTATCTGCTCCATGAGCGCGTCATGGTTTTCAGACCATACCTCATGATTGCCGGATATGAAATAAATCGGCGCGACGGACCGGATTTGCTCCAAAAGCCACATAAAATTCCCCTGATACGATACTTCCATGTCAATCGCGTCACCGGTAACGGCGATAATGTCCGGAGATATCTGCGAGATTCGTTTAATCACCTTAGGGAAGTTTTCCGAGTTGTGAAAATCCGAAATCATCGCTATTTTAAACCCGTTGAAATCGGGACTTATCTTTGATGAAACAACCCGGTATTTCGTTATTTTTACGTTGCCTTTTTCAATGAACACATATGCGGTGAATATAACTATGATTGTCAGAAGGACAATTAATATTTTTTTGAACATCCCCAATTCTACTCCTTAATGTTTCTTTAGTATACGTATGGTTTTGGAAAGCGTAATCAAAGGTATGCGAAGCAGCGCGAGGCATTTGTACAGAACTCCGTTCATATCCCATTTTTCAAGGTGCAAAAGCAGTTCACGCACAAGCATGATGTTGTATTTATACTTATCACGTACGGAAAGTCCCCGTCCTGTAAGGCCCTGTCCCGAGACGCGATAGTGATAATACACGCCGGAAAGATAAAGAAAGCTTCGTGCCCGGGTATACGCGTGTACCGCGAATATGGCGTCCTCCGCGGTTTTCATGCTCCCGATAAACCGCAGGCCGGATATTACCTCGCGCCTGAACATGCTTCTTATAACGGCGTTAAAGCTGATACCCGAAAGAAATTTAACGTAAATATGCTTTTTGAAGCCTTCCTTAGTTATATAAAAACAGTCGTCAAATTCGGGTTTTTCCAAAACCCGCGTGCCGTCATTGTACTCACGGCACATCCTGAACTTGATTATGTCGGGCTCCTTCTCCGCGGCATGCTTTACAAGCTTTTCGACGGAGTCATGTTCCAGATAATCGTCCGCGTCAAGAAATAATATATAATCTCCGCTTGCAATCTCAAGCGCACGGTTACGGGCGGCCGCGACCCCGCGGTTTGGCTGGTCGATAAGCGTTATCCGCGGCACGTATCGCGAAAGCTTTTCCGCGGTGTCGTCCGATGACCCGTCGTTTACCGTTATTATTTCAAGGTTCCCGTATGTCTGGGAAAGAAGGGAGTCAATGCAGCTTTCGATATAGCGCCCGGCGTTATAAACGGGCACGATAACGGAAATCTTAGGGTCCCCGCGCGGTTTGTTCTCAGTCATTTTATCACTTCATATTCTCATAATAGAGCTTCACCAGAAAAACTCTCGCATTTACGGGAAGCATCAGAAGAAGCAGCATTATAAGCTTCTGGTGCGGGCGTTTCAGGCATTTAAGCGAATAGCGTATATAAAGCCTTAAATCCCGCCTTTTAAGTATTTGCCGCGCGAAAGCGCGCCCGGCATCGGTATCGAGGATATGTGACAGGTTTATCAGTATTATAAGCGTCGCGAGATTCCCGGTTTCGGCTATTAGCCCCGGGTCGGAGAGCTTTTTCCCGAAGATTTCAAACAGGTTGAACAGAAGCAGTATTTTTCCCTCGCCGTTTTGCTTGGAGTGAGACGAGGAATGCTGATAGTAATTATAATATGTATCCCCTAAAAATGCTATACTTTTCAGATGCAGCGCGAGCTCGAGATTAAACAGCAGATCCTCGGCGAAAACCTCGCTGTTTTTACGGAATCTTATTCCGTGATTCTTTATTAATTCCGCTCTGACAAGCTTATTGCAGCATTCGGAGCTGTGCAGGTTTCTGAACACATACTCGGAGAAATACTTTCTGCGGTCAAAGACCGCGACGTCCTGTTCGAATATCGGAAGCTGTATCAGCTTTGTCCCGTTCTCGAACACGTCAAGTATATTGCATTGAACCACATCGGCGCCGCTCTGCTCGATTCTTTCGAGCATGTTAAGATACATTTCCGGTTCAATCGTGTCGTCGCAGTCCACAAATCCGATATATTCAGCTGCCGCGCAGTCCATGCCGGCGTTTCGCGCCGCGCCCTGTCCCATATGCTCCTGCCTGATAACCCGGATTCTGCCGTCCTTTTCCGAGTAGCTTGACGCGATTTCGTATGTGTTGTCCGACGAGCCGTCGTCAATAATGATGATTTCAAGCTCGCGAAGGCTTTGACCGATAACCGATTCTATACAGCGCCCGATTGTGGCGCCGCCGTTGTACGCGGGTATGATAACGGATATTTTAGGCTCCATGACTCAAGCTCCGTTTCTTTAATCTTTAAGAATTGTTTCAACAAAGGTGTTGACATGCCCTTCCGCCTGTCTGAACACATCCGGATTAATCTTAAATCCATCGCCGTCCTTTTCAATTGCCTGTTTAATGCTTTCTGCGTCTATTTTGTCAAGATTAAAGCTTATGCCGGTATAACCCAAATCACACAACATGTTTTTTGTCTTATCGGAATAAGTGACGGGTATAACGCGAAGGCCCATGCGGAGGGCGAGTATCAGACTGTGAAACCTTACGGCTATAATGGTTTTACACCTCGAAAACCCGTGAATGATATTATCGCCGTTTCCGGTGTGCGGCACAATTTCGACCTTGTCCGGGTATTTGCACAGGCCTTTTATCGTGTATGCCGCGGATAAATCGTTTTCATCTTCCGTATCGAACGCGAACAGCAGCACGTTTTTACCGGTCCCGGAAATATACCAGTCCGCGATTTCGGACATTTCAACATAGGTATCAAGATTGTTCGCGTTTCTGCGGTACGCGGATATCCCGAGGCAGTCCTCGCCGGTGACGGGGGCAAGCCACATATCCGGGAGGGAGAACAGTATGTCCGGGTAATACGCGGTTTTGATGTTTTTCAGGTTATCGTTTAAAAACTTAAGCGAAACCGTATCCCTGACCGTGATTAAATCATGCCGCGCCATTTCGCGGACTGACACGCGCTCGGCGAGCTTTCCGTAAAACGGCCCTATATTGCAGCCGAGCACCGCCGATTTTATCTTTTTCGTACCGCGGCTCATAAGGCACCGTATCGAGTAGTAAAGCCCCGCATAGTTGCGAATCATGAATCCCGAGCCCACAACCCGCAAAACCGCGTCGATGCGGGCATCAGGATGCTTATCCAGGTCGAAGATGTTCTTATCGCCGGAAAACGGCAGGAGCAGCTCCTTTTTTCGCTCCGAGATGAAGAAACTATGTTCGCGGAGTTTATCCGCGACAATACGGATCATCATATCGTCGCCGAAATTCCTGTCCAGATAGCCTTGAAGCAATATATTCATTTACACTGCCCCGAATAGTTTGTTTTTTCTTGCCTTTTTTATTATCTCGATGCATATTGCCGTTAGTATTCCGAGAGCCAGGCCGATAAAGCACGCGATAAAATAATACAGCCTTGTCGGCAGGTTCATGTATATGCTTATGCCCGACATCGAATAAATAGCCTGGCACGCGACGAATTCGTTGTAGTCCCTGATTGTCTTGTCACATATTTTATAGAGCTCCGTAAGACTTTCGTTTATTTCCGAGATATTGAGCTGTACACTGTTCAAGAGCTTTTTCGAGGCCTCGGGGGTCGGTGCCGGGGCGGAGAAATACGCGATAACCCTGTCACAGTAATCGGCCTTTATTTTCGCGGCGCCCGCCTCCTGCCTGTGTGACACAAACTGGTCCACAAGCTTGTCATACGTGGTTTTTACATCAAAATAGCTCTCGTTAACAATTACATCTGTGGGTTCGATATCCCTGTCCCGACTGCGCTCCTCATGTGCCTGAAGTATCTTTTCGTTCTGGCGCACGAACTCCCTCATAAGCGAAAGCGTAAGCTCGGCCTTTCTTGCTTCGTTCTGGTAGGTAAGCATATAATCGTTCTTTTTATGAATCTGGTTCTTTAACAAAACCTCTTTGTTTTTCGTAATCTGACCGTTAAATATATCCGATATAAGCGAGGGCAGGATGAAGTCCTTAAGCTGCCTGTATTCGCTTATTATATCCGAGAAGCTCATTCCCGTAGTTGACGAGCGGAACTCCGGCGCTATCTGCGTTTTCTCATTGAGGTACGCGATTGTCCCCGTGACCTTAGAGTCCATAAGCTCCGCGATTTCGAGATAGTCGTATAAATACGCGTCCTCGCTGCTGATTATCTCGGGCAGGACGGACTGGTGTATATGTGTCTCACTATAATACTTGTAATAGTTTTTTATCACCGCGTCTAAAACGTCGCGCGCGAACGTGCCGTCAAACGGCTTGCCCACCGTGAATTTTATCATATAGTATACGGGAGTATAGCTGTATTCCTCGTTTGCCTGTATTTTCGCTTTCTTAATTTCTTCCTGGTCTTTGGGTATAATCGGCTCGATGGAGATATGGGTGCGGATGAATTCCGCGCTCAGATTAATGTTCGAGTCCTTTATCGCGGCGGTTATGATATGAGGCGCTATAATCTCATAGACTTTAAGCTCCTGACCCGTTGCGGTAGAGCCGGCCTGAGCGTCAGGCAGCGAGTACTTGATGACCACGCTCGCGGAATAGGATTGGTTATTGTTGGCGTAATAAACCGTAAACAGTAACGCGGCAACGGCTACGGCGGCAACAAGATACTTCCACCTATAAATATAAATAAAAATATCCCATATATTTATCGCCATGTTATAACCCTCCTTTTATTGTAGTACTCACGCGCGAGCACCAGAAAGACGGCGGTAAAAAACCCGAACACCGCGTTGTAAAGGATTCTTTTTATACTGATAAAGTCGGAAAAGCTGTATTCGGGTATCGTGAATTTAAGATAATCCCGTGTTTTGTATCTGATATAGTCGTTTGCCGTATCGGTCGTTAAGTTTATAATCCTGTCAAGCTTTGCTTCAAGCTCGTTTAACATTAACGTCGCGGTATCAAGCGTTGTGG
>JAAYXM010000007.1 GCA_012515925.1 Clostridiales bacterium | reverse complement strand
GGGCGGCGGCGATTCGGGCACCGCGAATCAGGGTGTTGATACGGGCACGGACGATGAGACGGCCGAAAATCAGGAAAACCCGCCGGAGAATGAGTTGTTCAACGATTTAAAGGGTTACGAGCGGGCGTCCGTATTCACAGATAAAACGCGAGGATATGATGGTTATCGTCAAACGTGCTCTGGATGTTTTAGGGTTTAAGCTTGAGGAGGCGGACGACATCCTGAACATTTTGAACCAAATCGTGTTATAATGTCGTCATAAAACAAGCAAAAAGGGGCTACATAGTTTACTGCAGCCCTGTTTGCAATTTCAAACCGACTTCCGTCGAAAGCATGACACCGACATCTCAGATATACATATTCACACCGGCTTAGTACGTATAATGACAAAGTTGAGGTTTTAAATTGCGAGCGAGTCTATTTGCCGAATATGCGAAGCTGTGGCAATAACGCCGCACCCAAAACGGATGCATTGTCTCCCGCATCGGATATCAGTATTTCAAGATTCCTTGACGACGGAAGCGAATACTTTGAAACAAAAGACAATATGTCATCGATTAGTAATTTGCCGTAAAGGCAAAACTCTTTGCCCAATATGATTTTCCGGGGATTTAGTGTATTGACGATACTGACCAACGCGATTCCCATATGCTTTGAAACGTTCTTCAATACACTCAAAACCCTTTTGTCTCCCGATTCGGCCTTTTCGACCACATACTCAATCGATGGCAAACCGCACATTGACGCTATTCTGTGCGATGCCGCTATGGTTTCAAGACAACCGAAGCTTCCGCATTCGCATTTTAGTCCGTAGTAATCCGTAATAATGTGTCCGACTTCACCCGCGCTGCCGTTTTCGCCACGGTACACGCGCCCGTCAATAAAAATACCCGCTCCTATTCCCGATTTAGAGTTTATACATATAAAGTTATCCGTATCTTTGCATATACCGTTTAAGCTTTCATATATTGCAGAAGAAATGGCTTCGTTCTCGATATAAAAATCTGCTCTATCAAAAATTAAATCCGCAATATTGATATTCGACCATTTCAGATTCGGTGCTAAGACTATTCTTTTTGAGCTTATGTCAACCTGCCCCGCGACGGCTATCCCAAATCCTAAAAAGTATTCGGATTTATGCCGGGCGGTTTCTTTTTTTATCGCACCAAAAGCTTTATCCGCGTTTCTAATGCAATTCATTTTTAACCTTTTAATTTCCTTGACATTCCCCGCGAGGTCCACCTCCGCGAAACGAATTCCGTCCGTATCTATATCAATCCCCAGCGAATAAAACGTACCGGGCTTGATTGCAAGTATTTCCGGTTTTCTTCCACCTGAGGACTCGCCGATTCTGCACATATGAATGTATTTATTTTTAATTAAAGAGGATGTAATCATGCTTATAGCATTGGCAGAAAGCTGTGTGGTTTTAGCTATGTCGGCCTTTGATATTTCACGGTTTTTTCTAATGACTTCCATAATCAAAGACTCATTTTTTTCTTTAACCAATCTGTTGTTGTTCCCGACCAAAAGAATCACCCCTTTTATGAATAATATATATTTTTAGAAATATTGTCAACAAATATTGACGAAGACTTATTAATATAGTATTATAAAGAAAGTGTTTAATTGTATTTACTCTAAAAGCTCTGTTTTAAAGGAGTTTTATAAATGGCATACTTTAAAAACATCGACCGGATTGAATATGAGGGGGCGGAATCGGATAACCCGCTGGCATTCAAATATTATAACCCCGCGATGTATGAAGTGCTGAAAGCGGGCGGGTTTACAACAGGCGGACTTAATTTCGACGCGAAGGTACGGCGCGGGTCCTTTGAGCCGATTGATTTGGTATATGCGCATATAGCCGGAATGGACGCGTTTGCCAAAGGGTTTAAAACCGCGTATAAAATGCTCTCGGACGGCAGGTTCGGAAAAAATATCGCGGAAAGATATAAAAGCTACAGCGAGGGCATCGGCAAAGAGATTGTCGAAGGAAGGGCGGATTTTAATACTCTTTCGAAATACGCGCTTGAACACGATAATATCGTCAATACTTCCGGCAGGCAGGAAGCCCTTGAATCCCTTCTTAACAGTTACATATTGAATAATTAGAGTTTTGTGGATTTTAGGACGGCAGTAGTATACAATACAATTGCAGATATATGACAAGCTGAAAAAAGCATCAAGGAGAATCGACATGCTATACAAAAATAGGACAGCTTCAGAGGAAGAACGTGTTAACGACCTGCTTTCGAGAATGACGGTAGATGAAAAGCTCGCGCAGCTGTATATGCATCAGGACCCTTTGGAAATCTCTAAAATGATTGAGGAAGGCACATATCCGGAGGCAGGTATTTCCGCAACGAACGCAAGCCAAAGACCCCCTGTCGAGGTATTAAATAGAATCCAGAAATATCAGATTGAAAACACAAGGCTGGGGATTCCGATTCTGGTTACGGGAGAATCCATACATGGAGTAATGTATCC
>JAAYXM010000086.1 GCA_012515925.1 Clostridiales bacterium | reverse complement strand
CTCCACATTCTTTACATGTTAGTGTTTTGTCTTGGTACATGTGTTAATACCCTCTCTTTGACTTAGTCTTTGCCCTAAGGACGGATTTGCACCGACACCTCGTGTTGCGCTCTTGAATTAAGCTACTTGGGCATATATATGCGTCACAGGGACTACCTGTTGTTGCCGTGTTCCAAACAATATCGCGCAAGCTTTCGTCTGATTCGCTGGACTGCGTTGTCAACGGATTTTTGCGGCTTTGAGGTTGCGTCTGATATTTCCTGATATGAAAGACCTTCAAGGTAAAGCGCCAGTATCTTTGCTTCAAAGCCGGATAATAATCCCCGCAAAGCTTGCGACAGCTCTTTAAAATTCTCTATCCCTATGACAAGATCTACCGGGTCGCCTGCTATACCCAAGTGTGATATCGCTGTGTCCGAGCGCGCCCTGTCAAAGAAAGGGGCCTCAAGGGAAATATAGTTGTTTAAAGGACTATGCTTGTTTCTTGCCGCGTTTTTCAGCGCTGTGTACAGCTTGTTTCTGATACATGCGGCCGCAAAGGTTTTAAATGTTGCGTCGCGCCTGGAATCGAACTCCCGAATTGCCTTAAGTAAGCCTATCATACCCTCCTGTATCAGGTCTTCCGCATCGCCGCCCGCGAGAAAATAGGGGCGGGCAAGAAATCTGACATACGGAGTATAACGGGAAATCAGCTCCTCCTCTGCCGGGGAGGCTCCTGACTTGTGAAGAATAATCAATTCTTCATCCGATTTCTTGTCTAAATCGTTCAAATCGAAAACACCTGTCTACTTTCAGCAACCTTAGCTTATTATAAACTTTCAGTGATTACTTTGTCAAGCAATTTGTTAATATTTTTTAAATTTTTAAATTTTTTATTTTTTTTAAAGGTTTGAAAACTTAGAAAATACTCTACGGATTACATTCTTATTATATCTCATTCGAGGGGAAGATATAATTTATTATATTAACCACTAAACTGATATCCCCGTGGGGCTCCGCCTGTTTATATTTCTTTGGAAACGGTTTCGATAATGTCCGCGACA
The DNA here is from genome assembly GCA_012515925.1 of Clostridiales bacterium. GTDB lineage: Bacteria > Bacillota > Clostridia > Oscillospirales > JAAYXM01 > JAAYXM01. The sequence goes on along the minus strand of JAAYXM010000086.1, from coordinate 13,670 downwards.
TGGCCGGCAATCGCCGAAACCTCCTCGAATACCTTTCCCTCGACCATAACCCTGATAACCGGCTCGGTACCCGACGGCCGCACCAGAATCCTGCCCTCGTTTCCGAGGGTTTTGGAAACCTCCGATATCGCGAGCTTGACGTCGCTGTCCTCCATGACCTTATCCTTAAGCGGATTTTCAACCTTTACGTTAATTATTATCTGCGGATACTGCGGTATATCCGAGACCAGCCCGGAAAGCTTTTTCCCGCTTTTTTTAAGTATCGACAAAAACTGCAGCGCCGTAAGCTGGCCGTCACCGGTCGTGGAATGGTTTAAGAATATTACATGCCCGGACTGCTCTCCGCCTAAGGCATACCCGCCTTTTTGCATAAGCTCCAGAACGTTTCTGTCTCCCACCGAGGAACACTCGACATGAAGTCCGCATTTTTCGGCGTATTTGTGCAGTCCGAGATTGCTCAGAACCGTAGCAACAAACGTATTGTCCGGCAGCAGCCCCCGCTCTTTCAAATCGCATGCGCAGACCGCCATGATACGGTCTCCGTCTATGAACGCGCCCGTCTCGTCCACAACCAGAAACCTGTCCGCGTCCCCGTCGAACGCGACTCCCGCGTCATACCCGCGTTTAACGGTAAGTTCCCGGAGAGTCTGCATATCCGTGGAGCCGCAGCCCTTGTTTATGTTCGTACCGTCGGGTTTATTGAATATGAATTCGCATTTCGCGTTTAAATCCGTAAACAGTTTCTGCGCGGTATGTGACGCGGCGCCGTTCGCGCAGTCCACCGCGATGCTGAGTCCCGACAAATCTCCGGATATCGTGCCCTTCAAATACTCGATGTAGTCGTTTTCAAGCGCCTCCGCGTTGCGTACGCGGCCGATATCCGCGCCCGTCACAGTCTGTATTCTGCCGTCGCCGTTTAAAACCAGGTCCTCGATTTCTTCCTCGAGCGCGTCGGACAGCTTAAAGCCCTGAGAGTTAAAGATTTTTATACCGTTAAACTCCATCGGGTTATGGGACGCGGAGATGACGATACCCGCGTCGTATTTATGATTCACGGTCAAAAGCGCGACCGCGGGCGTCGGCATTACGCCGAGCAGCCCCACATCCGCGCCCACCGAGGCAAGCCCCGCCGCGAGCGCGCATTCCAGCATATCCGACGAAATACGCGTATCCTTGCCTATGCATACCTTCGTCCTGCGTTTAAGTGACTTTGAAAGAATAGCCGCTGTTGCCTGACCCACCTTAAACGCGAGATCGCAGTTAAGGTCGGAGTTCGCAACACCGCGAATACCGTCCGTACCGAATAGTCTTCCCATATATACCTCCGATAAATTAGAATTCCAACTGACCGTTAAAATCAACATTAAGATGCTCGTACGCCTTTTTCGTGGCGCATCTTCCGCGCGGCGTACGGTTTAAAAAGCCCGATTGCATAAGATACGGCTCCACGACGTCCTCAATAGTAACCGCCTCTTCGCCGACAGTCGCCGCGAGCGTGTCCAGACCGACGGGGCCGCCGCCGAAATTCCATATAATACTTTCAAGCAATCTCCTGTCGGTTGAGTCAAGCCCCAAATCATCGATTTCAAGCGCGTTTAACGCCATATCCGCGACCATGCGCGTAATAACGCCCTTTGCCCGCACCTCGGCGAAATCGCGCACGCGCTTTAATATCCGGTTCGCTATTCTCGGCGTTCCGCGGCTTCTTTTGGCGATTTCAAAAGCGCCCTTTTCTTCAATAGGTATACCGAGTATCTCCGCGCTGCGCTTTACGATTTTCAGAAGCTCGTTCGGCGTATAAAGCTCGAGCCTCAGCATTACCCCGAACCTGTCGCGAAGCGGGGAGGTAAGCTGACCCGCGCGGGTCGTCGCGCCGATAAGCGTAAACCTCGGAAGGTCCAGCCGGATAGAACGGGCGGCGGGTCCCTTTCCGATAATAATGTCAAGCGCGTAATCCTCCATCGCGGGATACAGGATTTCCTCAACCGAGCGGTTTAACCTGTGGATTTCGTCTATAAATAAAATATCGTTTTTGTCAAGATTGGTGAGCAGCGCGGCCAAATCGCCGGGCTTTTCAATCGCGGGACCCGACGTAATGCGGATATTCACCGACATTTCGTTTGCGATAATTGCCGCGAGCGTTGTTTTACCGAGCCCGGGCGGGCCGTAAAGCAAAATATGGTCAATGGGCTCGCCGCGTTTTTTCGCGGCTTCGATATATACCGAAAGGTTCGTCTTCGCCTTGCTCTGCCCCACAAATTCCGAAAGCTTCTTCGGGCGAAGCGTGGCCTCGTTGTCGTCCTGCGAAATAAGCGTTTTCGTAACCAGACGCTGCTCCTCGCCGCCATCGGAAACATTATTGAACTCTATACTCATCTGAACCTCCTTGAATCCTACGGCTTCATAAGGCCTTTAAGCGCGCTCCTGACGATTTCCTCGACCGTGAGGTTTGCCGTATCGACACCCTTCAATGCGGCGGAAATCTCGTCACGGCTGTAACCCAGAACCGCGAGCGCCGCGGAAGCCTCGCCCGCGGAATCACTTATCGGTACATACGATACGCCGGCAGATACCGACTGCTCGCTTGAGATTTTATCCTTTAACTCGAGTATAATGCGCATCGCGAGCTTTTTACCGATACCCTGCGCCGTAAGAAGCGGCTTTTCGTCGCCGGTGGCGACGGAGAGCGCAAGCTGCTGGGGCGTAATCGCCGAAAGCACAGAAAGCGCGGCTTTCGGCCCCACGCCGGATATCCCGATGAGCATTTTAAAGCAGTTAAGCTCCTCGGTGTCCGAAAAGCCGTAAAGCTCCTGTAAATCCTCCCGCACGTACATATGTGTATACAGCGTGGTTTTCGCGCCGATACCCAGCTTCGACAGCGTATTTAGGGAGACGCTGCATTTATAGCCGACGCCTCCGACGTCGATGACCGTAAAACCGGAGTCTTTATGAGTTATTTCGCCTTTCAAATAATAAAACATTTTATTCCCCTTATCGCCGAAAGGTGTTTTTCTTATATCCCGCCCGCTGCCGCGGGCGGGATACGGGTTTTTATTTCCTCTGCCCCGCCCGCTGCCGCGGGCGGCATACGGGTTTTTATTTCCTCTGCCCCGCCCGCTGCCGCGGGCGGCATACGGGTTTTTTATTCTCTCTGTCCCGCCCGCGGCAGCGGGCGGGGTGCTTAAATATTATTCAGTCCGCTGCCGGCGGTATGCGCATGGCAAATCGCTATGGCCAACGCGTCCGCCGCGTCGTCCGGCTTCGGAACCTTACGCAGTCCCAGAAGTCTTCGCGTCATCTCCGTCACCTGAACTTTATCCGCCTTGCCGTAGCCGGCGACTGACATTTTCACCTGAAGCGGAGTGTATTCGGCAAACGGAACCCCCGCTATTTTACCGGTAAGAACAATAATGCCGCGCGCCTGACTAACGTCGATTGCGGTCTTTTCGTTTGTATTGAAATACAGCTTTTCCACCGCCATAGCGTCCGGCTTATACGCGTCAATAAGCTTTGTCAAATCAGTGAATATCTCATGCAGACGGTCCTCTATCGGGAGTTTCGCGTGGGTGCGAATAACGCCGTACTGCAACGGAGTCAGCCTGTTATTCTCATATCTGATAAGTCCGTACCCGACGATTGCATAGCCCGGGTCGATACCGAGTACAACCATTACTACCTCCGTTTCGGTGCGCTTAAATCAAGGCGTTTTTATCATATGCTTTCACGCCGGCTTTTAATCTCGTTCCACTGTTCCCTGGTAATCAGTATCTGCCGCGGCTTCGCGCCCTCGAACGCGCCGACTATGCCGCGCTCCTCCATCTGGTCGACTATCCTTGCCGCGCGCGAATAGCCGAGCTTCAGCCGTCTCTGCAGCATCGAAACCGAAGCCTGTCCCATCTCGACGACTATATCGATAGCCTCGTCGAGCAGTTCGTCCGCGTCCGAATCGTCCGCCATATCAGCCGAATCCTCACGCGCGCTTTTTTCGGCGTTGCGCTCGATTTGCTCGATGACCTCCTCGGAGTAATCCTCGGCGCCGTACTGCTTGACATGATTTACGACAGCTTCGACCTCGTCGCCCGAAATGAAGCAGCCCTGAATGCGCGTGGGCTTTGTGGCGCCTATCGGCGCGAACAGCATGTCACCCCGGCCAATAAGCTTTTCCGCGCCGACGCTTCCCAATATGATATTGGACTCGATTTTGGACGCGACCGCGAACGCAATCCTCGACGGGATATTGGATTTTATAACGCCCGTGATAACATCGACCGAGGGGCGCTGGGTCGCTATGACAAGATGCATGCCCGCGGCGCGCGCCATCTGCGTAAGACGCATAATCGAATCCTCCACGTCCTTGCGCGCGACCACCATTAAATCCGAAAGCTCGTCTATGACAATAACGATTTGCGATAAAGGCTCCGCTTCGCCGGTGCGCGAAACAGCCCTGTTGTACGTCTGTATGTCCCTGACGTTACGTTCCGCGAAAAGCCTATAACGCTTCATCATCTCATATACCGCCCACTGCAGCGCGCCGGAAGCCTTGCGCGGGTCGGTGACGACCGGGACGAGCAGGTGCGGTATGCCGTTATATACGCCGAGCTCAACCATTTTCGGGTCTATCATGATAAGCCTGACCTGTTCGGGTGTGGATTTATAGAGCAGGCTTACGATAATCGAGTTCATACACACGGATTTGCCCGAGCCCGTGGTACCCGCGATCAATAAATGCGGCATCCTGAATATGTCGCACACCATGCAATTGCCCGAAATATCCTTGCCCATCGCGAAGGTTAGATTGCTCTTGCTCGTCGTGAACTCCTCGGACGCGATAACCTCGCTCAAATGAACAAGCTGAACGGTTTTGTTCGGGACCTCGATACCGATAAGCGACCTGTCGGGTATCGGCGCGATGTATACGCCCGACGCGCCGAGCGCCAGCGCGATGTCATCCGACAGGGCGGTTATTCGCGAAAGCTTAATCCCGGGGTCAAGCTGGATTTCATAGCGCGTAACCGAAGGACCGCGCACGATATTGATTATCTGCGCTTCTATTCCGAAGCTTCTTATGCTTTCAATCAGCTTCTGGGCGTTTGCCTTGAGTGCTTCGGGCGTTTCGAGCCTCGTGTTCTTTACGGCGCTTTTAAGCAGGGACAACGGCGGGTAGTTGTAAAACGCCTTTTGCTGCGCCGGCTCTTTTTCGTCCGCGGCGCTTTCCTGCTTTTCGGCCGGCTTGTCCGCGTCCTGCGTAAAATTATCCGGATTAATCCTGACAGACTCCTGCTCCGCGGGCTCTCCGTTTGTCTCAATGTTTTGCGCGACCTCGGCCGGAGTCTTTACCGCCGCGGGCTTAAGGTTAATAACCGGCGCTTCTATGAGCTTTTCGGGCGCCGCCGTGTTGTCCTGAATAATAATCTCGCCGCCGAGCGGAACGTCTATAACCGGCCTGCGCCGTTTCGGAAGCCTGATAAGCGGTTTTTCAATCTCTTCCTCCTCTTCGTAATAATCGTCCTCGTCTGTATACTCGCGCGCAGCGATTATTTTAGAGATAAACTTCTTTATCGCGCGGTACGCGTAAGCCATTGTCAGGTTGAAGGCGTTTAACAAAGTCATGATGTTGAGAATCAGAAACAGTATAAACGCGGCTATGCGGCTTATGTATTTAATCGACATCGCGGTGAGATACCCGCAGATTAAACCGCCGTTATCGAGCATATCGAAAAAGCCGGTTTTCGTGAATGAAAACTCGTTTGTACCGGCCAGCGAATGAACAAGGCAGCCGAGCAAAACAGGCCATACGAGCGCGCACAAAACGCGAAACGCGGCTTTCCCGCCCGGGCTGACGAACAGGATGACCGCGGCGAGGATTAAGGAAAACGGCAGGACGAAAAAGCCCGCGCCGATTATTTTCGTAGACTGTCTGATAAAATCAATCACGGGCGCTTTGACACCGAACACCGCGAGCAGCGCCATCAGGGCAACAAAAAGCAGCACGAACGCCCAGTTCTGGTTTCGCCTTTCGCGCCGTCGGACCGAAATATTCTTTTTTGCCGCGCCGGAACGTTTTTTCCTCGAAGTCCCGGTGCTTTTACGGCCTGTTTTTTTCGGCACTCCCGTATACCTCCCCTGCTAACATGACAAAAAAATAACCGCTGACGCGGTTTGAGTATAACCGCTTTTCGGTTATTATAACATATATGTATAAAGATTTCCACAGGTTTTGACCCAAAGCGCCATAGCCGGAAAGTCGACGCTTATTTCTGCCCCTCGGGGGAGAAAACCGGTTTATCCTCATTGATTCAATCCGGCATAGAACTGCGGCGTCGCCCCTACTATAATCGTCTCCGCGACGCAAATTTCGACAAATACGTTTATCTGCTCGCTGCCCGGCAGCATCATTCGCAGCGGCACGCTGAACTTAAGCATAATCTGATGTCTTGTCTGGTTGACGCCCGCCGAATCGAACACGTTTTTAAACTCCGCGAACACGCTGTTTATCGGCACGACCCTGAACGTAATCTTCGGACCCAGTCCCGAAAGCAGTTCAATACCGGTGAGGTTTCCTATGGGAATGTTAATTCTGATTATGTCGTCGTAAAGTAAATCGTTATATATATCGGCCGAAGTTTTCGTCATCAGTGTATTCATTTTTCGCATATTAGTTTTAATCGCCGATATCCTTCCGTTTTCATCTTTTTCGAGCACGACCAGATCATCGTAGGTTATGTTTTCCGCGTTGATGTTTTCCTCGACCGCGCGGTTTATTCTGTAATATGTAAGGTTCTCGGTTTCGGACAGCAGGAATTCCCTGAGTATGGGCTTAACCTGCCGGTACGCGAGCATAAGCACCGCCGCGGCGACAGCGGCGATAAATATAACTTTTATCGCCGTCCGCTCTCCATAGCTTAATACTAACCTGCGCCGCGGCTTGAAATGCGCCTTATACCGAACCATGGCAATCCCCCGTAAAAACAGACTCCCTTCCATTCTATGCAATACGGGCAGAATGTGTGCATGCTCCGTTTGCGGATTTGCGTTTTCCCTCTCGGGGAATGAGCGCATCCGGAAATTCAGTTTTACAAATCTGAAAATTGATTAAAATTCCATCTTTACATTTTGCGAATTTATGCTATAATGATATCCGTTACGTCAATACCGCGGGGATATAGCTCAGTTGGTAGCCCGGCTCACACGATTACACACCCCACAACTTCATACATTTGACAAGGGCTTGTAGCTCAGTTGGGAGAGCGCCGCGTTCGCAACGCGGAGGTCAAGGGTTCGAATCCCTCCAGGTCCACCACCGCCGCCCGAATTATTTTGGGCGGCATTTCATTTCAATAGTCTAAATTATTACTAACAAGGAGGTTCAGATGAAAAGCATAACTGGTTTTATTTTATATATCGATATTTTAGGTTACAAGAATCTGCTACGGAATAATACTCAAAGTGAAAATGAAAGAGTCAAATCATTGCTGGAATCATTTACAAGCATCTATACAAATTTGAATTTTGCATTAGGATTTGGTGCTTCTTTTGAAGAATCCAAATTATTCAAAAGATACTTTTCAGATAATTTCTTGTTTGTGTACGAGTCAGAAAGGGAAGCTTTTTTGAATTTTTTAATCATCCAAAGCATTGCTTCTCAAATACAATCGCAATTTCTATACTGCGGTATGCTTACACGAGGTTCAATTACTTATGGAACAATTGATTATTCCGATGATATTGTTTATGGCGTCGATTTGATAAAAGCTGTTGAGTTAGAATCACATCCTGAACCAAGCGTTGTTGTTGATGAAGACTTAAAGGATGTACTGATTAAGAATGATTTTGAGTACAAAGAACACAATTCATTATTTTTTGTCCACGGTGATAGCGAACTGGATTTTCAGGACGTTAAAAACGGAATAGAAAAGTATCTTGTAGAATTAAACAAAATCAGTCCAGATCAGAAAACTATAAATAAAATAAATTGGGTGGTTGAGCAAATGAATGATTATTTTTCATCAACAATGCACCATTATAGCTTAGCCGTAAACTCAAAAGTGAAATTAGTCTGCGATAACTAAGTAAAAACCCGCCTGTTCAAATCGAACAGACGGGCTTTTCTATGCCTTTCGTTATGCGGTTTTCGGTAATGCAACAAGTTCTTCCGCCTCGGGTTCTTCTTCTACGATCCCCTCAAAGAACTGACTGATATTGAAATTGAATTCGATATTCAACCCGTATCCGTTGAAAACGTCGATGCGGGTAATCATCGCGTTCACGATCATCTTTTTCGCTTCAAAGCTTGCGCTGTCGTAAAGTTCTGACCACGAAATGATTTCATCGTAGCTGTCGCTGAGATCTTTCATCATAATCTGCTTTTCAGCCAGTTCGCGTTCTGCAGTTGCACAGAGACTTTCAAGTTCACGCACTTTTACATCGGTCTCGTTTACAAGACCGGAGAGAAGCTCCGGTGAGTACGCGCTTTCTCCCTGAATGGATTTTATGACTTCTGCCTTCAGCTTTGAGAGCTTTTCCTGTTCCTTTGTAAGATCGGCTTTGGCTTTGATGAGATTGCTTTTGCGCAGAGACAGTTCTTTGTCGTATCTTGAAGCGATTATTTCATCCTTGGAGATACCTCGCATACGCTTGAACACATTTTTGATCGCCCCCTCAACTAACGAATCGAGTTTTGCGGCTGAATATCCGGACTGACCTTCGCACTCGACGATTTTGCGCACTTTCTTGTAGCATGCGTAACGCACACGGCGTTTCTTCACGACCGTTCCGTCCGCTTTCTTGTAATAGCGGCTTGTCGTCGTCAAATGAAGCCGTGAACCGCAATGCCCGCAAAAGACGTTGCCGGACAGAAGCGAATGACCGCGCATATTGATCGGCACTCTCGGCGTGTTTGCTTTAGCTTCCGCGCGTTGGCGACGGATGTCCTGCGCCCGGTCGAACAGTTCCTGCGGTACGATCTGAAGTTCAGGCAGATGCGGCGAACGGGTGTCGCCGCTTCGCAGGATTCCGACATAAGTTTCGTTTTGCAGGATGTTACGGATCGTATTGTGCGACCACGGGTTTCCGGTGGGGTTTTTATATCCGTTGCAGTTAAGATAGTTGGCGATTTTCTGTACCCCGTATCCCTCGTTGACATATTTGGAGAAGATGAGCCGAACGATGTCGGCGTCATCCTCTTTCACTTTGAGATCGTACAGCTCGTGTTTCCTCTTATTGATTCGCCCGCTTTTCACAAGCTCATAGCCGACCGGCGCAGTGCCACCCTTGTAGTGTCCTTCCTCGACCATTTGTCCGAGACTTGTTCGGGTACGGATCGAGGTTTTTTCACTTTCGCCGTCCGCTTGCCAAAAGCGAATATAGTTGAGCAGTTTATCGATGTGATTGTCGAATCGCTGTTCTCCCTCCTGTGTGCTCCATACCTGTATGCCGTTCTTTACAAACCATTCCACGACGAACGGCGTTTCGTCGGCGATACGCCCGATACGGTCGAACATGAAGACGAGCAGGATATCGAACTTGCCTTTGCGGGCAAGTTCTTTTATCGTCTGTATTTTATCTCTGTTTTCCGCTCTGACTTTATGGCCGGAAACGCCGTCCTCCTGTTCCTCGTGAACGATCTCCCAACCCATTTGCTCGGCGAACTTGTGACACGCCTTACGCTGCATCGGAATATCGGCTTCGTGATTGTCCTTGTAATCCACCTGTTTGTCGGTGGAAACACGGTATAAACAGCAAACTCTGTTGTGATCCATTGCTTAATCTCCTTCATTTATTTGCTGTATTTTATCATCATCTGCCGCCTTTTTACGAATATGCGGGGCGGTGTCTGACGATAAGAGAATGCTTTTGATACGACTAAAAAGGTCAGGGTTCGGTGCTTTTGAAAAAGATAATGTGATAAGATGACCGTCTATGACCATATATTTTTTGGTATGATCCGCTTCAATCATCTTACTTTATCACCTCGCATCCCTCTGACGAATCAAATGACGGTAATAGTAGTCGCAGGCTTTCAGAATGAAGTCCTGCCGCTGCTGACCGATATAACCGCTTGGAATTTTGCCTTTCAGCTTGTCGGCAGGGATTTTGATAGTTTCCCTCTGATTTGCCTTTTCTTCGCCCATTATGGTGTCAATATCGTTTTTGGTGAGTTCTCCAATACCGTACGCCTTGTGCATACGAACCGCCTGCGCGTAGGACGGTGTGTTGTCATTTTCCTCGCAGGCGTTAAGGACGTCGTACTGATGCTGATCGTCAAGGAAAGAAAGCTCCACGCCGACCGAGAACGCGATCTTGTTTTCGTCCATCATATCGAGCAGTTCGGGGATGAGATTGGTGAGGCGGATATACCTCTTGACTTGCGTGGCGCTGTCAGTGTCGGAAATCATTTCTGCGGTCAACTTCGGACCGAGTTGGTCCGAAGTTAAAAGCGTCCGTTTACCTTGATGCTCCAACGCCTCAAACTTCAACTTGTAAGCAAACGCCTTTTCCGACGGCAGGATACGCTCACGGTGCAGGTTGCTGTCCACGAGCATGATTGCCGCCTCGTCGCGGCTGACGGCACGAATAAAGGCAGGGACCTCGGTAAGCCCTGCCTTCTTTGCCGCGTGGTAACGGCGGTGTCCTGAGATTATTTCATAGTTGTCCGTGTTTTCGAGCGGTCTGACTGTAATCGGTTCTAAGATACCGCTTTCCTGTACGCTCTCTGTCAGATCGTTCATACTGTCGTCGTCCAGCACTTTGTACGGATGACCGTCAAAGGGGACGAGATTTTCTACCGGTATCATAACCGGCGCTTTGGGTTTATTAGACTTCATATATTATTATTTTACCTCTCTTTCTATCGTGCTCCTTTGTCGGGAGCGTCTTTGAATATCATTTTTCCGTTGCGGTCGAGCTGACGGTACGGCGCCTCCATTTCAAACTCCTGACGTACCAGATTGTAAAGGTGAGGAGATTTATCTCTTATGCGCTTCGCCCGGTCGAGATTCTTCCGTAACGGCTCGATGTGGTTTTTGGTTATTTCAGAACGGGCTGTTCTGTTATCCGCAAGTACCTCGGGATCGGTCTCCCGGCGTATCTTGTTTCGGAGCAGGCTGCGTTCGCGTTCGAGCTCTTGTATTTTGTTTTGTGTGCTTTCGATATATCTGTCAAGCTGCGGGAACGTGTGGATATCCGCTTCTCGCAGGAAATTGTAATCGTGGATGAATTGCTGAAAGTCTTTTACGGCGTGACGGAGTTCGACCGATATAATGACGGCGTCTTTGACCTCTTTAATAATTTGAAAAGCGTTTATGACGATAAGGAACAAAAGGTCGATATAGATCTCAGCAACGTCGCGGCTGTGCTCGATGTTGTATCCGAGATCGTGAGCGATATAGAACAGTAAAACGGATCTTCTCTTTTTCGGCGGATGTGTATTCCAGACCTGTCCGACGAAAGAATAGCCGTAAGAATAATTGCGGTTCAGACGACGGTCGATGACTTCGTCCGTAAAGCCGATACCGCGAAGGCGTATCGCACGCTCCCAACCTTTACCTTTGACTGACATACGCGTTTCGTCGATTTCATATCCGAGACCGCGTAACTGCTGATAGAACGTCTTACGGGTGTACGATACGGATAGGCAGTATTCAACGTCTTTAGCAAGCATATCTCTGTGCGTCGGGTGTCCTTTCTTTTCAGCCCAGTATGCTCTGCGGCTTTTGCCGCCGTAGAAATTGCTGTGCTCAAGAACGCTTTTCCCACGCTCACGGCATACATCGTCCGAGATCTCGCGCAGGCGGCGGTGATTGTAGATTTTGTTTTGAAAGCGGGAGCCGTCCTTGAAGGAGATCGGGTTCACGACAAAGTGACAGTGCAGGTTGTCCGTGTTCAGATGGACGGTGATGACTACCTGATATTTGTCTCCCCACATCCGGCGCGCCGTCTCTTTGCCGATCTCAAACGCCTCGTCGGGCGTGACCTCTCCTTCGGCAAAGCTCTGAAATCCGTGCCACGCGACAATATCTCCGCGACTGCCGAAACGCTTTTGCACGGCGACCATCTCGCCGTAGGCGTTGCGCTTGGAGCAGTTGATCGTGTCAACGTAAATCTGACGGTCGGTTTTGTCGTCGTTTTCAACGTAGCTCAAAGCGTTGTAAAGATCGTCATCGAGATATTCTTTCGCGGTCGTCTTATCCGGGTTCTCGGCGTATTCGATCACTTCCTTCAGCCGGCTTTTGACGGGCCAGAGTCCAACTGTGGCAATAGCACACCGCCTCCTTCCTTTACCGGATAAACAAGAGAGGCGGTAACGGCTTTCAATACCGTCATCGCCTCTTCGTTCACTTCGGGGGATATATCTTTGTCGATCAGATCGTCGAGCCGCTTGATAAGCGCGAACACCGCGTCATACGGGACGACGACCGGCTCGTAGCCCGTTCCGCGCAGGATCATATACTCGGTCACGTTCAGTCCGCATTTTCGAGCGAGCCGCAGTATCTTGTCTTTCTCCGGCTTATCGAGCCGGAAACAAATCGTAGGTCTTGGGTCTTTCGGTTGTCTTCCTTTCGTGATTATCACCTCTTTTATAATCTTGATTTGTTCATAGTTTTGCGCTATAATACTCTTGAGTCAATTGGTCACCCCCTCTTTGGCTCACCAGACCACAAAGGCCCGAAAGGGAAAAAAGCGAGTGTGAATAAACGCAATAAAGGAGGGGGATTGCTTATGAAGAAAACAGCAAATATCATTAAAAAGGTTACCAACGCACTTAAAATATCCATTACATTTAGGTTACCGTTCATTAACGTCACACTTGCTCCTTCGTACATTCTGCAGTCTCAGATTTGAGACTGCTTTTTTATCGGGGGTCAGGGGGTATCCCCTTGAAGCGCGGAGAAACCTCTCCGCCCGGGAAAACGGTGCAGTACGTTTTCCCTGCTTGCTACGGTGTGCGACACACCCCGTAAGGGCTATACCAACCTTTCCTGTGTGGCGCATACCACGACAACGGCGGAGCCGCAGGAATGGCGGGATTTCCCGATAGGGTGCATCGCATAGAGTGAGCCAAAATGGCTCAATTTCTGTTTTGACTTTTGAGAATTGAGCCAAAATCACCGTATTTGGCTCAATCGAACATGGCGAGCGCGGAAAGGATACCGGCGTCATTTTCCGCTTTTTCCTCCTCGGTAAGCTCAGTTTGAAACGGCGGCACATCTTTTGACGGAGCGTTCACAAATGAAACAGACTGTAATTCTTCCCGGAACATAGCGCGGATGTCCTCAAGAGAAACATCCGTCCCGCTTTGTTGGCGCCGGATCGCCTCGATTACGGCGTCAACGATAAAGCGGTTTCGCGTCCCGCTGCTTTGTACAGACAGTTTGAAAAGGAATTCAGCCGCTTCTTTTTCACGCTCTTTTTTCAGGTCGAAACGGACGTTGATACGGTAGTTGTTTTTCATATACCGGCGCCCGTTCCGAGTTGAAGTTCTGCCATGTGTTCGTAGCCCTTGGCGGCGGCGCAGATGTCGTCAACGAAGAATACTCGACTTTTATCATAATCGTAAAAGTTCTTCACGAGGCATCCGCCGCCTCCGGTAACGTAGAGCGTCGTGCTCTTGTCGTCGTATCCGTGCTCACGCAAGCGTCGAAAGATGTTGTTCACGTATTCCGTCGCGGTCG
>JAAYXM010000085.1 GCA_012515925.1 Clostridiales bacterium | reverse complement strand
GTCCTCGGGCGAGGTTTCGAGCCTTACGAGAACTACGCGGGCTTCCCCGCTTTTAAAAGCGTTGACCGCGTCATCCGCCTCAAAATAAACCTTTCCGGTAGCAGCGCCCGGAGAAGCGGGCAGGCCCTTCGCGATGATTTTCGCTTCTTTCAGTGTCTTGGGCTCGAAATTCGGGTGGAGCAGCGAGTCAAGCTGTTTCGGGTCAACCTTAAGCACAGCTTCTTCCTTTGTAATCATTCCCTCGTTTACCAAGTCAACCGCGATTTTCAGAGCGGCGGCCGCAGTACGCTTGCCGTTTCTGGTCTGCAACATGAACAGCTTGCCTTTTTCGATGGTAAACTCCATGTCCTGCATATCCCTGTAATGCTTTTCAAGCTTTTCCGCAATCTCTGTAAACCGGTTGTACGCGTCAACGTTAATATCCTTGAGCATTTCTATCGACTGCGGCGTTCTGATACCCGCGACAACGTCTTCGCCCTGCGCGTTCATCAGAAACTCGCCGTACAGCTTCTTTTCGCCCGTGGCCGGATTTCTCGTAAACGCGACGCCGGTACCCGAATCGCTGCCCATATTGCCGTAAACCATTTCCTGTACGTTGACGGCGGTACCCCAGTCTCCGGGGATATCGTTAAGCCTTCTGTATATAATGGCCCTCGGGTTGTCCCATGAGCGGAACACCGCCTTAATCGACTCCATAAGCTGTATCTTCGGATCCTGCGGGAATTCAAAGCCCTTTTCGGCCGCGAAAAGTTCCTTATACTTCCTGACGACTTCCTTGAGGTCGTCGGCGGTCAAATCGGTGTCAAGCTTAGCGCCTTTACTCTCTTTAACCGCGTCGAGAATCTTTTCGAACTTGGCTTTTTCGATTTCCATAACGACATCGCTGAACATCTGGATAAACCTTCTGTAGCTGTCGTACGCGAACCGGGGATTGTTCGTAAGCTTCGCGAGCCCCTCGACGACTTCGTCATTCAGACCCAGGTTCAAAATGGTATCCATCATGCCGGGCATGGACGCGCGCGCGCCCGAGCGCACGGAGACAAGAAGCGGATTGCCCGGGTCGCCGAACTTTTTACCGATAATCTCCTCGGTTTTTTTAAGCGTCGCGTTAATCTCATCCTCGATTTCCGGAGATATAACCTTTCCGTCGGCATAATACCGCGTAAACGCCTCGGTCGTAACCGTAAATCCCCTCGGAACGGGCAGTCCAAGCCCCGTCATTTCGGCGAGGTTCGCGCCTTTTCCGCCGAGCAGGTTTCTCATTGATGCGTTGCCTTCGCTGAACAAATAAACATATTTTGCCATAGCTTTGTTCCTTTCGTTCTTTTAGTAAAAATACCCTTGTTTGGAATTATACAATATAGAGGCGGCTTAATCAAGACTTCAAGGTTAATTTTTACCGATTTATTAAACAAAATACTGATTTGTCGGCAGGGATGGTGTACTATGTCTAAATATAAAAATCACTGACATAAATCAGTGATTTGGAACTATCACAGCATAGTTGGGGGTGAACGTCAACCGCAAGAACTGGGGCGCCCAAAACCGTCCCCAAATTGTTAGCCTTAAGGGGGTCACCCCAACCGTCCCCTTGGTTATATGTCAGGGGGACGGGGGTTTGACATTATGCTTTTAATACTATTCCTCTATTTATACCCGTCAACCTTTCTATTTGCCTTATTGACAATCCCTGTTCTTTTAACGTTTTTAAATATCTATTCCGCTTATATAAATCCAATGCTTGAAACTAAGAAGGAGTTTTGCATTTGCTCACTCTGTAAATAATACTTTTAGCTGTTTCGTCATTTATCCGGTGTACTTCTACAATATCTAAATACTTGTCATCATTTATTTCTCTGTGAAACTCTATAAACCTCTCAAGAGAAATCACTCTCAGAACAAAGTCAGCATCAATAATTCTTTTCCTTCGTTTAAGATACTCATTATAACTACTATATTTGTATTCATCTATTGATTCTTTCACTTTTGCTTTAATTGGGTTTTGATGTATATGCCGCAATACTGTCAAGAAATATTCGTCATCCTCAACTACTTCGCTTTTATATCTATCCTGAAACAGACTTCCCACCCTATCGTATTTCCAGTTATACCAATATACATATCCAGCTCCAATTTTTCGCATAAATTCACATGGTTTATTGCTTTTTAAAAGTAAATGAACATGGTTTTTCATTAAACAATAACCATATATACAGGTGTTTGTTTCACTCTTATATATGGCTATCGTTTCAATGAACGCGTTATAGTCTTCTTCGTCTTCAAAAATCGTTTGGCGGTTTATTCCCCGCAGCATCACATGATATATCCCACTTTCACTTCTTTTTCTTGCCTGCCTGGGCATCTTTATCCCCCTTAAACTTATATCTATTGAGGTTGTCAAACCCCCGTCCCCGTGACACGCTCCGTATTATATTCAACCTTTTATTCTATAACCTAAATTCCGCATAAAAGTATAACATACACAATAATCGAAAGAAGAGCTGGATAATCAATAGGGATTTTCCAACTCTTTTAACATATCAGAGTCTGCAAGTCCGAAAGCGTCCAATATGTCTT